>DASZYM010000354.1:0-13345 GCA_035545355.1 Dongiaceae bacterium | reverse complement strand
CTCATCTTCAAGCGGACCTTCAGCGTCGATGAGAACTATCTCTTCACCATCACGCAATCGGTCGACAACAAGGGCGCTCAGCCGGTCGAGCTCATTCCCTTCTCCCGCGTGGTGCGCTTCGGCCTGCCGAAGGATTTCACCGCCGGCGTGGTCCATGAAGGCGCGATCGGCGTGCTCGGCGGCACGCTGCACGGCACCGGCATGTTCAAGAATCCGTGGTCCTACGCGTCGATCAAGAGCGGCGCCGCGATCAGCGGCGACACCGCGCAGATTCCCGACTCGTTCAGGGACACCACCACCGGCGGCTGGATCGGCATCACCGACAAATATTGGCTGGTGGCGCAGATCGCGCCGAACGACGCCAACGAAACGGCGCGCGCCTTCTACAACCCGAAATACGACAGCTATCAGACCGACTTCACCGGCAGCGCGCTCAAGGTCGATGCCGGCGGCTCGGCCAGCACCAGCTATCGCGTCTTCGCCGGCGCCAAGGAAGCGCGGCTGCTCGCGACCTATCGCGACAAGGAGAACATCCCGCTGTTCGAGCGGTCGATCGACTACGGCGTCTACTGGTTCCTGACCGAGCCGCTGCAGTGGTTCCTGACCCACCTCTATCATGTGATCGGCAATTTCGGCATCGCCATCCTGTGCCTGACGATCCTGGTGAAGGGCGCCATGTTCCCGCTGGCGAACAAGTCCTACACCTCGATGAGCAAGATGAAGACGCTCCAGCCGAAGATGGCCGAGCTCAAGGAGAAGTACGGGGACGACAAGGCGCGCATCAACAGCGAGATGATGGCGCTCTACAAGCGCGAGAAGGTGAACCCGGCGGCGGGCTGCCTGCCGATGTTCGTGCAGGTCCCGGTCTTCTATTCGCTCTACAAGCTGTTCAACATCACCATCGAGATGCGCCACCAGCCGTTCTTCGGCTGGATCAAGGACCTCTCCTCGCCCGATCCCACCAACCTGCTCAACCTGTTCGGCCTCATTCCCTGGCATCCGGCCGATTACGCGCATATCGCCGGGATCGGCCTCGTCGTCACCTATCTGAGCATCGGCATCTGGCCGCTGATCATGGGCTTCACCATGTGGGCGCAGATGCGGCTCAACCCGACGCCGCCCGATCCGATGCAGGCGCGCATGTTCCAGATCATGCCGGTCGTCTTCACCTTCATGCTGGCGCATTTCGCCGCCGGCCTGGTGATCTACTGGGCCTGGAACAACACGCTCTCGATCCTCCAGCAGCGCTACATCATGCGCAAGCTGGACAGGGCGAAGGCGCAGCACAAGGAAAAGAAGGACTAGCGGTTGGGCAAGCCGCCGACCGACCCCGCCTGGCTGTTCGCGCAGGAGAGCAAGTTCATCGCCGGCGCGATGACCGAAGAGGCGCTGCCCGAGCCCGGTCCGGTCGAGATCGCCTTTGCCGGCCGCTCCAATGTCGGCAAGTCCAGCCTGATCAACGCGCTGACCAACCGCAACGCGCTCGCCCGCGTCTCGCGCACGCCGGGGCGGACCCAGCAGATCAACTTCTTCGATCTCGGCGGCCGGCTGGTGCTGGTCGACCTGCCCGGCCACGGCTACGCCCAGGTCGGCCGCGCCAAGGTCAAGGAATGGTCGCGGCTGATCGACGCCTATATCCGCGGCCGGCCAACCCTCGTCCGGACATTACTGCTGATCGACAGCAAGCTCGGCTTCAAGGAGCCCGACCTCGCGCTCATGAAGCTGATGGACGAGGCCGCGCTCTCCTACCAGATCGTGATGACCAAGGCCGACGCCCTGGAGGCCGAGGAGCTGAAGACCAACCGCGCCCGGCTCGCGATCCAGCTCGAGCGCCGGCCCGCCGCCCATCCCGCAATCGCCGTCACCAGCGCCCGCACCGGCGCCGGCATCCCCGAGCTCCGCGCCGATCTGGCTGCGATCGTCGACCGATCCTGAATTGTCGCTTGATTTTGAGGGGCTGAAACCCCAACGTCACCGCGCCTTTTTCCGGAACCCGAGCAGGTGAGTCCAGCCCGCCGATGTCCAACATCTCCGAGACCAAGTACTGGCTGAAGACCGCGCAGACCCTGACCGATGCGCTGCCTTATATGCAGAAGTATTCGGGCAAGCGCTTCGTCATCAAGTATGGCGGCCATGCCATGGTCGATCCGGAGCTGGCACGGGTCTTCGCCCGCGACGTGGTGCTGCTGCGCCAGGTCGGCGTCCTGCCGATCGTGGTCCATGGCGGCGGCCCGCAGATCGGCGAGATGCTCAAAAGGCTCAACATCCAGTCGACCTTCATCGACGGGCTGCGCGTGACCGACGCCGCGACCATGGAAGTGGTCGAGATGGTGCTCGCGGGCAGCATCAACAAGCAGATCGTGGCGGCGATCAACGCCGCCGGCGGCCATGCGGTCGGCCTCTCGGGCAAGGACGACAACCTGCTGATGGCCAAGCCCGCCCGCATGATCAAGGACGGGCAGCCGGTCGATCTCGGCCTGGTCGGCGAGCCTGACCGGGTCAATCCGACGATCCTGCACGGGCTGGAGCAGGACGGCATCATCCCGGTGATCGCCCCGGTCGGCTTCGGCCCCGACCGGCAGACCTACAACATCAATGCCGATACCGGCGCCGGCGCCATCGCCGGCGCGGTCAACGCCGCCCGCCTGCTGATGCTGACCGACGTGCCGGGCGTGCTGGACAAATCCGGCAAGATGATCCCGCAGCTCACCTCCGGCGAGGTCCGGGCGCTGACCGCGGACGGCACCATCTCCGGCGGTATGATCCCCAAGCTCGAGACCTGCCTGATGGCGGTCGAGGGCGGGGTCGAGGCGGCGGTGATCCTGGACGGCCGCGTGCCCCATGCGATGCTGCTGGAGATCTTCACCCCGCAAGGCGTTGGTACGCTGGTGACCCGCGGCTGAGACGCCCCCGGCCGCAATGCCCCCGGTCGTACCCCTGGGCTGAGACGATCGTCACTCTCCCTCTCGATCGGGCTGTTCGGCAGCCACGCGCTCTGTGACGCGTGTCACGAACCGAAAGTACGGGCATCGACGTCCCATCTGCAGGCGGAGCACGGTTCCGCCGGTTGATGGAGGTTCCGATGAACGTGCTTCGCCTTTGCTCGCCGGTGATTGCCGCCGCGGTGATCGGCGTCGTGCTTTCCGCGCCGGCGGTGTTCGCCCGGCCGAAGGATGCCACCGTCGCCGAGAACGACCGCTGCGCCCATGCGGCCGATCTCTCGATCGCCACCCAGCCGGGCGATCCCTGCCTTGCCCGGCCCGATGCCGCCGGACGCGACGCTCGGCCGCAATAGTCCCGGACCGGCTATCTCTTCTTGCGATAGGCGCTTCCGTCTGCCATCACGTTCCTTCGAGGACGTGACACGGATCGGGGCGCCATGGACCTCATCAACCAGCTCATTTTCGTCGGTGCGCTGCTCATCGTCCTGAGCGTGCTCGCCGGCATGGTCTCGTCCCGGCTGGGCGCGCCGTTGCTGCTGGTCTTCCTGGTGCTCGGCATGCTGGCCGGCGAGGACGGCATCCTCGGCATCCAGTTCGGCGATTACCGCTCGACCTTCGCGGTCGGCTCGATCGCGCTCGCCATCATCCTGTTCGAAGGCGGGTTGCGGACGCCGCGCAGCGTGGTGCGGCTGGTGCTCTGGCCGGCGGTCAGCCTGGCGACCCTCGGCGTCCTGCTTTCCGCGCTGGCGATCGCCGGCTTTGCCCATCTCCTGCTCGGCCTCTCGCCGCTGGAAGGCGTGCTGCTGGGCTCGGTGCTGGCCTCGACCGACGCGGCGGCGGTCTTCATGCTGCTCCACGGCCGCGGCTCCTCGGTCAATGCCCGCGTCTCCGGCACGCTGGAGCTGGAATCCGGCATGAACGACCCGATGGCCGTGTTCCTGACCCTGCTCTGCGTCCAGCTCCTGCAAACCCCCGACCTCCATGCCGGCTGGTACCTTGTCGTCGAGGAACTGCTGCGGGCGATGATCGGCGGCACGGTGATCGGCCTCCTGGGCGGCTTCGCGCTGCGCCTGCTGGTGGAGCGCCTCAACCTCACGACGGCGCTCTATCCGATCCTGATCGCGGCGGCGGCGCTGCTGATCTTCGCCGGCGCCAATATGGTGCATGCCAGCGGCTTCCTCGCGGTCTATCTCTCCGGCATGGTGCTGGCGCGGGCGCCCTATCGCGCGCAGCAGGTGATCGGGCGCTTCCTCGACGGTCTCGCCTGGCTGTCGCAGATCGCCATGTTCCTGCTGCTCGGGCTCCTGGTGACGCCGTCGAAGCTGGTGGCCGACCTGCCCTATGCGATCCTGATCGCCTTGGCGCTGATCCTGATCGCGCGGCCGGGCTCGGTGGCGATCGCGCTGCTGCCGTTCCGCTTCACCTGGCCGGAGCGCGGCTTCATCGCCTGGGTCGGCCTGCGGGGCGCGGTGCCGATCTTCCTGGCCTCGATCCCGATCCTCGCCGGCCTGCCGGGCGCGCAGCACTATTTCAACGTCGCCTTCGTCGTGGTGCTGATCTCGCTGCTGATCCAGGGCTGGACCATCGGCCCGGCCGCACGCTTCCTCGGCCTGACCCTGCCCGACGATGCCGAGACCGCCGATTCCCTGGAGCTCGGCCTCGGGCCCGGCGCCGACCGCGAGCTCGCGGGCTTCCGGGTCAAGACCGGCGCCCGGGTGCTCCGCAACAGCTATGGCGCGATCGTCCCGCCCGCCGGCGCGCAGTTCCTGGCCGCGATCCGCGACGGAACGCCGATC
This sequence comes from Dongiaceae bacterium, assembly GCA_035545355.1. GTDB lineage: Bacteria > Pseudomonadota > Alphaproteobacteria > Dongiales > Dongiaceae > Dongia. The sequence goes on along the minus strand of DASZYM010000354.1, from coordinate 8,607 downwards.
GAGCGCTTCCAGGAGGCAAGCCCCGCCATCGGCGATTACGTGATCGCCATCGTGCCGCCGGTCGAGATCGCGGCGCTCCAGCGGCTGTTCGCCGAGCGCCGCATCGCCGAGGAGGCGCCCGAGGGCTTCGGCGAGTTCATGCTGGCCGGCGAGGGCGCCGCGGACGAGCTCGCCGTGGTCTACGGGCTCGATCTCGGCGAGCACCGCCATGGCGAGACACTGTCCGATTTCATGCATGAGCGCCTGGGGGCGATCGCCGTGGTCGGCGACCGCGTGCGCATCGGCGAGATCGAGCTCGTGGTGCGGGCGGTGAAGGGCGGCCGCGTGACCTTGGTCGGCCTGGAGCTCGAAGACCAGCGCGCCAAGCTGCCGGCCCGCCGCGCCGCGCGGCGGCTCAGGCGGCGGATGATCGTCTGGTCGCGGCGCCTGGCGCGCAGCTTCACCCGCGCGAAGCGGAGCTCAAGCGGTCGATCCGCCGGCTGAGCGGCGTGCTCGGCACCTGGATCAGGTCGAGCTGCCATTCGAGCTCGGGCTCGGAAAGCGGATAATCATCGCCCGCGGCCGGGCCGAGCGCTTCCGCCGCCGGGATCTTTGCCGCATCGGTCTGCAGCGACAAGGCCAGGGCGGCGGGGTAGCCGGCCTTCCAGGCCAGCGCCACGATCGCCTTCGCATCCGTGCCGGCCAGCACCTTGCGCACCACCGCCTCGGGATAGCCGCTGTCCCGCGCCAGGGCGCCGGCAACCGCACCCAGGCGGCCGGCGGCCAGCGCCTCGGCGATCGCCGTAGCGCCGTGTGGAAGCTCCGCTTCGGCGACGACCTCGCCGAGATCGCCCGGCATGACCGCGCCCTCCTGGCCCTCCGCCGCGAGCCGCCATTTCACCGCCCGCGCGATTTCCCGCGCGGCATCGGGGTCGGAGGCGCCATGCCGGCGCAAGGCGTCGAACAAGGCATGGGAGACGAAGCCGGCGAGCCGGCGCAGCGTCGCCACCGGCAGCACCGGCCGGGAGACCAGCGGCTCGTGCCATTCGACGCGGCCGGGTGCCAGGTCCATGATCCGGTCGATGGTGGCGGGATCGATCGCGGCATCGTGGTTCCTGAGCAGGGTCGTCACGGCGACGACGCCGTCTGGCGCCGAGACGGCCGCCGCCACCAGACAGTCGGAAAGCCGCGCACCGAGGCGGCGGCGGCGCGCGATCGCGGCCAGCGCGCCCTGGATCGGCTGCGAACCGATGATCTCGATCAATTCATCATCCTCGAGCAGCGGCGAGGCTTCCAGGATCGGCCCCGCGACCTCGATCTCGACGTCGCGCGCCAGGCGCCGCACCATCTCGGCCGGCGCGTCGGGGAGGTTCTGCACCGCCTCGGCGACGATCGCCCGGATCCGCGTGGTCCGGTCGGCGGCGAGGATGGCGATCACCTCGTAGGTGAGATCACGGATATTGGCCTGCTCGTTCTCGCTGAGGCTCGGCGCCAGACGCGCGATCTTGTGCGCCAGGCGCTCGCGCACCGTGGGCTCCCGGTCGCGGGCCAGGATCGCATCGGCCTGGCGCGGCGTGCCGAGATTGGCGGCGACCGCAAGGCGCACCTCGACGGCGGGATCCTCCGCCAGGTAGTAGAGGATCTCCGGCTGCAGATCCGGCCGCTCGGCCAGGCGGCGCCGGGCCGAGACGTCGGACTCGGCGGCGAGATGCTTGGCTTTCTCGTAATCGAACATGGCGGCGGCGCTCCGGATCGGCTCCCGGATCTACACCGGCCGCCGTTAAGACCGCGTTAGCGCGGCATTCCACGCCGTGAACTCATCCGTTGCGCCCCCGCCGGGGCCGCCCTAATGTCGCGCCCACTGTCCCCGGAACGACCGCATGATGCCGCAAGCCGATCTATCGCATGTCGAATTCTGGATATTCGACCTCGACAACACCCTCTACCCTGCGCGCTGCCGGCTGTTCGATCAGGTGGATCGGCGTATCGGCCTCTTTATCCAGGAGCTGCTCAACCTCGATCCGGAGGCGGCGCGGGCCTTGCAGAAGCAGTATTTCCGCGAGCACACCACGACGCTCAAGGGCCTGATGGTCAATCATGGCATCGACCCGGTCCGATTCCTGGAATTCGTCCACCAGATCGACGTCTCCGGCGTCGCCGAGGATCCGGCGCTCGAGCGCGCCTTGAAGCGGCTGCCGGGCAGGAAATTGATCTACACCAACGGCTCGGTCGCCCATGCGCGCAACATCATGCACCGGCTGGGGATCGGCCACCATTTCCAGGACATCTTCGACATCGTCGCCGCCGAATACCTGCCGAAGCCCGCCGCCGAGAGCTTCGGGCAGCTCATCGCGACCTACGGCATCGCGCCCGAGCGCGCCGTCTTCATCGACGACATGCCGCGCAACCTGAAGCCCGCCGCCGCGCTCGGCATGACCACCGTGCTGGTCGCCAGCGACCACGATTGGGCGCAGCCGAGCGGCGAGGAAGACTTCATCGACTACACCACCGACAACTTGGCCGAATGGCTGAGCGACATCGCACTCTCGCAACCGGGGAACTAGACATGGATATCGGGGGACTCCAGGCCACCATCGATGCGGCCTGGGAGAATCGCACCAGGATCAACGCTACCACCAAGGGCACCACGCGCGATGCGGTCGAGTCCGCGCTGGAGCTGCTCGACCGCGGGGCCGTGCGCGTCGCCGAGAAGCAAAGCGGCAAGTGGAGCACGAACCAGTGGCTGAAGAAGGCGGTGCTGCTCTCCTTTCGGCTGAACGATTCCGAGCTGGTGCCCGGCGGCGGCGATTTCGCCGGCCATGGCCGCGCCGCCTGGTTCGACAAGGTACCGTCGAAATTCGCCGGCTGGAGCCAGAACCGCTTCCAGGAGGCGGGCTTCCGCGCGGTGCCGAACTGCGTCGTGCGGCGCAGCGCCTATGTCGCGCCGGGCGTCGTGCTGATGCCCTCCTTCGTCAATGTCGGCGCCTATGTCGATAGCGGCACGATGGTCGACACCTGGGTCACCATCGGCTCCTGCGCCCAGATCGGGAAGAACTGCCATATCTCCGGCGGCGTCGGCATCGGCGGCGTGCTGGAGCCGCTGCAGGGCACCCCGGTCGTGATCGAGGACAATTGCTTCATCGGCGCGCGCTCGGAAGTGGTCGAGGGCGTGGTGGTCGAGGAAGGCTCGGTGCTCTCCATGGGCGTCTTCATCAGCGCCACCACCAAGATCATCGACCGCGCGACCGGCGAGATCTTCTACGGCCGGGTGCCGGCCTACTCGGTCGTCGTCTCCGGCTCGCTGCCGGGCAAGCCGCTGCCCGACGGGTCGCCGGGGCCGAGCCTCTACTGCGCCGTGATCGTGAAGCGGGTCGATGAGAAGACCCGCGCCAAGACCTCGATCAACGAATTGCTGCGCGACTGATCGAGGGACCGGCATGATCGACCCCGTCGCCCTGGCCGCCGACCTCATCCGCAAGCCGAGCGTGACGCCGGCCGATGCGGGCGCCATCGGCGTGCTGGAGGCGGCGCTGAAGCCGATCGGCTTTGCCTGCCATCGGCTGCGCTTCGACGAAGGCGGGACGCCGGTCGAGAACCTGTTCGCCAAGGCCGGCAAGAGCGGCGGCAAGCACTTCTGCTTCGCCGGCCATACCGACGTGGTGCCGCCGGGCCCGCGGGAGAACTGGGCCAACGATCCCTTCTCCGGCACGGTCGCGAACGGCCGGCTGCACGGCCGAGGCGCCGCGGATATGAAGGGCGCCGTCGCCGCCTTCGCCGCCGCAGCCGACCGCTATCTGGCCAGGAGCGGCGCCGGCTTCGCGGGCGCGATCTCGCTGCTGATCACCGGCGACGAGGAAGGCGTCGCGATCAACGGCACCAAGCCGGTCCTGGACTGGCTGAAGCAGCAGGGCGAGAAGCTCGATGCCTGCATCGTCGGCGAGCCCACCAACCCGACCCGCCTGGGCGAGATGGCGAAGATCGGCCGCCGCGGCAGCCTGACCGGCCGGCTCGCGGTCTACGGCACGGCGGGCCATGTCGCCTATCCGCATCTCGCGGAGAATCCGGTGCATCGCCTGGCGCGCATGGTGACGCTGCTGACCGAGCCGCTCGACCGCGGCACCGCGCATTTCCAGCCGTCGAGCCTGCAGTTCACCACCATCGATGTCGACAACCCGGCGACCAACGTCATCCCGGGCCAGGCGCATGCCACGTTCAACGTGCGCTTCAACGACACCTGGAATCCGAAGAGCCTGGAGACCGAGCTCCGCCAGCGCCTCGACCTCGCCGGCGCGCGCTACGATCTCAAGACCTCGGTCTCCGGCACGTCCTTCGTGACCCCGCCGGGGCCGCTGGCCGAGATGCTCTCCAATGCGGTTCAGGAGGTGACCGGCCTCAAGCCCGAGCTCTCGACCACCGGCGGCACGTCCGATGCGCGCTTCATCAAGGACCATTGCCCGGTGATCGAGTTCGGCCTGGTCGGCGAGACCATGCACAAGGTGGATGAGAACGTGCCGGTCGCCGATATCGAGAAGCTCTCGCAGATCTACGAGCGCGTGCTCGACCGCTTCTTCTCGTAAGCCTCCGCCATGTAGCGCGGGGCGGCGCTGATCTCGCCTTCCAGGAAGTGGCCGAAGGCCTTCAGCGGGCGGATCCGGTCGCACAGGATCTTGGTGACCGCCAGCATCGGCACCGCCAGCACAGCGCCCAGCACGCCCCACATCCAGTACCAGAAGACCAGCGACAGGATCACCGCCACCGGATTGAGGGTGAAGCGCCGCGCCAGCAGCGCCGGCGTGGCCAGCTCGCCTTCCAGGATGTGGATCGCGAGATAGAGCGCGCCGGGCAGCAGTGCCTGCCCGATATCGTCGAAGCGCATGAAGCCGGCGAGCTCGAACAGCACGACGCCGCTCAGCGGCCCGAGGATCGGCACGAAATTGAAGATGAAGGCGAGCGCGCCCCAGAGCACCGGATCGCCCATGCCGCAGAGCCACATCGCGGTGCCGACCGCCAGCCCGACGATGGCGTTCATGCCGAAGATGGTGAAGAGATAGATCGAGATATCGGACTCGACTTGCTGCGAGATCTCGACCGCGCGACGCTTGTGCTCGAAATTGGGCAGGATCTCGACGCCGCGCCGCAGGAACGTGTCGCCCTGCAGCATCATGAAGAACAGCACGATGCCGGTGGTGATCAGGCCTTCCAGCGCCGCGCGCGTGCCGCTGAAGACCAGATCGAGCAGGCCGAAGCGCTCGACGGTCACCGGCTGCGCGTCCTTGGTGGCGCCGCCCGCGGCCTGCTGCGCCTTGGTCAGGAATTCCTGCAACCCGCTGATCGAACCCTGCAACGGCTTCAGCCGCTGCTCCAGCCGCGGGAAGCCCTCGGAAATCGTCTTGCCCCAGGAGGCCGCCGGCACCGACAACGCCGCACCCAACCCCAGGAAGACCAGCGCCAGCAGGAACATGGCCGCCAGGGCCGCGAGCGGCCGCGGCACGCGCAGCCGGTTGAGCAACCGGACCACCGGCTGCAACAGCAGCTTGAGGAAGATCGCCATCACCACCGGGACGATGATCTCCTGCGCCACCCAGCAGGCGGCGAGCGCGGCGATGCCGAACAGGCCGCCGAGGAAGATGGTCTTGGGATCGGTCGGCAATGGCATCTCCGACCGGTCGAGCGCCTCCTCGGTCGGCGTGCCCGTGGGCGGTCGCCTCTCCGCCGGCCCCGCGGCCGGTTCGGTAACAGACGGCGGGTCGCCCCGCTCGACGGTGGCGACATCCCCGACCGACACCGGATCGCCGGCCACGGCTGGGCGCTAGGTGCGCCGGCCGCGGCGCGACACCACGACCAGCAGGCCGCCGACCACGACCGCGACGATGCCGGCGATGTCCGGCACCCGGATCGAATGCTCCTTCTCGGCGGTCACCACCAGCGGGCCGGCCTTCAGCGCGGTCTCGTCGGTCGTATAGGTGATGCGGCCGACGATCAGGCCGGCGATGCCGGCCAGGATCAGCAGCACGCCGACGATGGTGAGCGGCTTCATGGGAGTGCCTCCACGTTGCAGTTGCTACGCCGCCTGCAGCGACGCCAGGGATGCTTTCAGCTTGTCGGCGACCGACATCTTCACCCGTCGCTCCAGCAGCGCCAGGACCGCGGCCTCCTGCGGTTTCAATCCCGGCCGCTTGCGGGAGACGCCGAGCGCGAGATCGCCGGCCAGATAGCCGTTGATGATCTCGGGATGGATGTAGCACTTGCGGCAGATGGTGACGGTGTTGCCCAGCCGCATCGCGACCCCCTGGATCGCCTGCTTGAGATTGCGCTTGGCCTTGGCCTGGCTCTCGATCGCGCCGAGCTCCTGCAGCGCCACCGCCGCCAGCACGGTGCCGGCCCAGGTGCGGAAATCCTTCGCGGTGATCTCGCGGCCGGCGATCTCGCGCAGATAGGCGTTGACGTCGGACGAGGTGACGCCCTGCCGGTTGCCCTCGGCGTCGAGATACTGGAAGAGCTGCTGGCCCGGCAGCTCTTGGCACGCGCGCACGATCTTGGCGACGCGCCGGTCGTTGACCTGGAGGCGCCACGACTTGCCGCTCTTGCCCAGGAACTGGAACCGGATGGCCGAGCCTTCGATCTTCACATGCGGATCGCGCAAGGTGGTAAGGCCGTAGCTCTTGTTCTGCCGGGCATACTCGCCGTTGCCGACCCGGATCAGCGTAGCCTCGAGGAGGTAGACGACGGTCGCCAGCACGCATTCGCGGCTGAGATCGCGCCGGGCCATGTGCTTGGCCACGGTCTCGCGGAGCTTCGGCAGGGCGGCGGCGAAGTCGAGCATGTGCTCGTACTTGCCGTCCTCGCGCACCGCGCGGTAGTCCGGGTGATAGCGATACTGCTTGCGGCCCTTGGCGTCGCGGCCGGTCGCCTGGATATGCCCTTCGGGATCGTCGCAGATCCAGACCTCGGTCCAGGCCGGCGGGACCGCCAGCGACCGGATGCGCTTCAGCGCGGCCGGGTCGCGGACCGGCTTGCCTTCGGAATCGACATAGCGAAAGCCCTTGCCGGCGCGATGCCGGCGCATACCCGGCTGTTCGTCGCTGGCATAGCGAAGCCCGACCGCCTTGGCGGCATGGCGCGATTCGGCGATGAGCGCGGTCCCATCCATGTTCCGAGAAAACCGGACGAGACCCGAAGGTTCCACGACGCCGGCGCGATAACCGCCCGGAGCGGCCGGAATCAGGCGGTCCGGCGCAGCGCGTAGCGGTCGCGGCCGGCGGCCTTGGCCTCGTAGAGCGCGGTGTCCGCCTCTTTCAGGATCTCGACATGGGTGGCCTTGCCGTGCGGCTTGACCACGGCGATCCCGATGCTGGTCGAGATATTCACGGTGCGGCCGTCGATCGGCACCGGCTGACGGACGCGCTCGAGCAGGTTCTGGGCGACGCGCTTGGCCACCTCTTCCGCGTCGGGGGCGGAGATCATGATGACGAACTCGTCGCCGCCGAGGCGCGCGAGCCGGTCGGAGGCGCGCACCACGCCGCGCAGGCGCTCGGCGAAGGCCTTCAGCAGCTCGTCGCCGACATCGTGGCCGAGCGTGTCGTTGATCTGCTTGAAGCGGTCCATGTCGAGGAACAGCACCGCGCCCTGCGAATCGCCGTTGCGCCAGCACTGGGTCTCTTCCGTCAGCGCCTCGGTGATGCCGCGGCGGTTGAGCAGGCCGGTCAGGGGATCGGTCTGCGCCTCGCGGCTCAGCGCCTGCTCGCGGATCCGGCTGTCGGTGATGTCCCAGGCGATGGCGTAGAAGCCGTCCACCGCGCCCGCGGTCCCGAAGCTCGGGATGTAGCGCTGTTCGACGTAGCGCGTCTCGCCGCGCGCCAGCATCGGCCGCACGAAGGCGACCTCGGTCCCGGCGAGCGCCCGGTCGATCTGCGGCTTGACGACGTCGTAGATCTCCCGTTCGACGACCTCGGTGATGTGCCGGCCGATCAGACGCTCAGGCTCGACGCCGAGGATGTCGCGATATTCGTCATTGCAATAGCGGTAGCGCTCGTCGCGGTCGACATAGGCGACCAAAGCCGGAACGGCGTCGGTGATCGCGCGCAGCAGGGCGGAGTTCCGCTCCAGCAGCCCATTGGCCTTCTCGGTCTCGGCCTTGGCCGCGATCAGGTCCTGCAGCAGGCCCGCGAGCTCGCGCTCCCGCTGCTTCTGCGCGGTGATGTCGGTGCGGATGCTGACATAGTCGCCGGTCTCGGTGCGGCGATGGCTGACCAGCACCCAGCGGCCGTCGCGGAACGCACCTTCGCCGAAATAGGGTTCCTCGCTGCGGAAGCGGTCCATCCATTGCTGGACGAACTTCGCCACCTCGGCGTTGCTGGAGACCCCCGGATATTCCCCGCGCTGCGCCCCGAACCGCAGCACCTCGGCGAAGGACTGGCCGATCTTGAAGGCCGGCGCGCTCGCGGGGTAGAGATCGAGCATGCGCTGGTTGAAGATCCTGATCCGGAGGTCGGCGTCGAGGAAGACGAAGCCCTCCGGAATGTTCTCGATCGCCTCGCGCAGCCGCGCCTCGGCCGCCTTGATCGCGGTGATATCGGTCCAGATGCCGACATAGCCGCCATCGGCGGTGCGGCGCTCGGTGACGCGCAT
>DASZYM010000353.1:0-2974 GCA_035545355.1 Dongiaceae bacterium | reverse complement strand
AAATGCACCACCGCATCGACCTGCTGCGGCCGCAGCGAGGGGTCGAATTCGTGCAGCCCCATATAGCTGGAGAGCGCGTTGAACACCTGGCCGGAATCGGTGATGTCGGTGATCAGGGTCCGGACCTTGGGATTGTCCAGCGGCTTGGCGTCGAGGTTCAGCACCTGGTAGCCGTGATCGACCAGGTACTGCACGACATGCTTGCCCGCCTTGCCGCTGCCGCCGGTGAACATCACCCGGCCGGCCGGCCGGGTGCTCGCTTTCTTCGCCATGTTGCGCTCTCCAGTTGGGCGCGCCGACGCGGTCTCTAGGTCGGCGAGCCTTCGATGATCTCGATGGAATCCACCCGGTCGGGATAGAAGGCGACATGATCGGCGATCTCGCCGACCGCCTCGAACGGCTGCTCGTAGCTCCAGACCGCGTTCTCGCTGGTCCGGCCGCCCGCCTTGACGGTGAAATAGCTGGCATCGCCCTTGTACGGGCAATGCGTGTGATGCTCGGTGCGGACGAGCCGCTCCATCTTGACGTCGCCGCGCGGAATGTACTGCACCGCCGGGTACTTGGCCTCGCGCAGGGTCAGCGCGCGGGTCGAATCCGCGATGACCTCGCCGGCGAATTTGACGACGACGCGGTCGAGGGTGGGCTGGATCGCGATCGGATGGTCCGGGCCGGGGGTCTTGCCTTGGAGCTTATGGGCGGGAGCGGCCATGTGCGTCCTCCAGAAGGGTTGCGTTACCAATACTAGGGAAGATGGTTCCGAGATAGAGGTTCCGTAAGGTGTCAGAAAGCCCCTGATTTCAGCGGGTTTGCGTCATCCGGCCGCCTTGACAGGGGTGGGGCGCCGGGCAAGATGCGGCATCTTACGAGGGGGACTACATCGTGGTTGACCAGAGTACCGCGCGGGAGCTGGCCGGCTCCCGTCTCGAGGGCGGCCGCGCGTCTGAACTGCGCATCGGCTCGGACGAGCATAAGCGCGCCTTCTGCCGCATGCTGCTCGACACCCATGACCCCTACAAGCCCGCGGTCATCGACTGGCCGAAGCTCTCCGACGAGGCCTTCGCGCGCCTGACCGCTTTGCCGATCTGGAACATCGCGGTGCAGATCGAAGGCCGCGCGTCGATCGCGGTCCGGACCTATGGCGAGGCGGTCGCCGATCCGCTGCTGAAGGAAGCGGTCCTGATGGATGCCGGCGAGGAGGCGCGGCACAAGGACGTGCTCTCCAAGATGGTCGCCTCCTACGGCATCGCGCTCGATCCCGAGCCCGGCTATCCGGCGCCGGCGGATGCCGAATGGGCCTTCATGACCACCGGCTATGCCGAATGCCTGGACAGCTTCTTCGCCTTCGGCCTGTTCGAGGTCGCGCGGCGCTCCGGCTTCTTCCCGGAGGCCCTGGTCGAGACCTTCGAGCCGGTGATCCAGGAAGAGGCGCGGCATATCCTGTTCTTCGTCAACTGGCTGGCCTGGCGCCGCCGCCAGCTCGCGCTGCCGGCGCGGCTCTGGTTCAACCTGCGCTGCCTGGCCTGCTTCCTCGGGCGCATCAAGGGCCGCATCGACACCGCCTTCGACGTGAAGGGCAGGGCGGGCGACAAGAAGAAGGACAAGAACTTCACCGCGACCACCAGCAAGGCCTTCGCCGGCGATCTGAAGATCGGCGACCTGCTGCGTCTCTGCCTCGCCGAGAACGACCGGCGCATGGCGCGCTACGATCCCCGCCTGCAGCGCCCCACCCTGGTGCCGCGCCTGGTGAAACTGGCGCTGAAGTTCGTCGGCTGACAGCGAGGGTCTCTCTCCCATCAACCCCACTCTTACTCGCCCCAACTTGGGGCGAGGAGAGGGTGAGAACCATCGAGGCAAGCCACCGTCCTGCGTGACGAACAGCACCCGTAACACTCGGTGTATCTGCCCCGCTCCAAGTTGGGGCGGTATGGTGGGGTTGATGGTTCCGCTCCTCCGCCGCTGACGACCCGAAGCACCCCCCGCATACCTGCTTTGCCGATTTGGCGCGCCCGCGCTCGTCGCCGAGCCGTCATACTTCGCCCCGACCCATGCGTCCCCGGCGCGGATCGGCGCCGGTTTTTTGTTGTTCGGGATCATCGCCGTGCCGTTCAGTGCCGGGGCCGCTCTGGCCTTCACCGCCGCCGCTTTCTTCTCCCTGAAAGCCATCTTCGTGAAGCTCGCCTACATCTACCATGTGGATGCGGTGACGCTCCTGGCGCTGCGGATGCTGCTCTGCCTGCCGGTGCTCCTGGTCTCCGCCTGGTGGTCGTCGCGCACCCATCCGCACCGCATGACCCGGCAGGACTGGATCGCCATCGTCTTCCTCGGCGCGGTCGGCTACTACCTCTCCAGCCTGCTGGATTTCATGGGCCTGGCCTATATCACCGCCGGCCTCGAGCGGCTGATCCTGTTCCTCTATCCGACCATCGTCGCGATCATCTCGGTCTTCCTGTTCAAGAAGCCGATCGGGCGCACTGGCGTCATCGCTTTGGTGCTGTCCTATATCGGCATCGGCGTCGCCACGATCGAGACCGTCAACACCACCGGCGACGTGCATGCGGTGGTGAAGGGGAGCATCCTGATCTTCCTCTGCACCATCACCTACGCGATCTACATCGCCGGCTCCGGCCAGATCGTCGGCCGCGTCGGCGCGACCCGGTTCTCGGCGCTGGCGACCCTGGTCGCGGCGATCTGCGTGCTGATCCAGTTCGCCTTCGAGAACGCGCCCCGGGAGCTCGTCACCCAGCCCTGGCAGGTCTACATGCATGCCGGCGGCATGGCGCTGATCTCGACCATCCTCCCCATCTTCATGACCTCGAAGGCGATCCAGATGATCGGCGCCGCCAGGGTCTCGATGATCGGCGCGGTGGGCCCGATCGCGACCATCTTCTTCGGCTGGCTCTTCCTCAGCGAGGAGGTGACCCTGCTGCAGATGGTGGGCGCCGCGCTGGTCCTGGCCGGCGTGATCCTGGTCGCC
>DASZYM010000352.1:0-6560 GCA_035545355.1 Dongiaceae bacterium | reverse complement strand
CGGCAGGGTGCGGGCCTCCTGGACCGGCTGCGGCCAGTCCTTCCGGTCCGGCACCACGAAGACCATCAGCATATAGGCACCGCAGACCAGGCAGGCGCCGATCACCAGGCCGAAAACGAAACCGAGCGACCGGTCGAGGGCGCCGATCGCGCTCGACCGCACGATCCTGGAGATGATCTGGTTGATGATGGTGCAGATGATCAGCGCCACCAGGAAGATCGCCACCGCCGTCACGATGTTGGCGATCAGCGTGTCGGTGAGGTGCTGCGCGACCATCGGCTGGAAGGTCGGAAAGAAGTAGATCGTGGCGAAGACGGCGACGACCCAGCTCAAGATCCAGAGCACGACGTTCACGAAACCGCTGGAGAGCGCGATCAGCGCCGAGATGCCGATGACGACCAGGACGACGATGTCGATGAAATTCACGGGACCGATCACCCCTTGGTGCCGCTGATGACGCCAGGGGCCGCACCCGTCTTCTTGGGCGCGGAGCCGGCGCGCGATTCGTTATATAGCCAGTCGATCATCTCTTGTAGGTGACCGACCTCGGTCAAGGCCAGCCCTTCGATGGGGGCGGCGGCCCGGCCGCTGCGCTGGAGCTGGGGCGCCAAAGCGCGCTTGAAGCCGAGCTTGGCCGCCTCCTTGAGGCGCGACTCGGCCTGGGTGACCCGCCGGACCTCGCCGGACAGGCCGACCTCGCCGAAGACCGCGAGATCGTCGGGCACCGGCCGGTCGGTCAGCGCCGAGACCAGCGCCAGGGCGCAGGCGAGATCGGCGGCGGGCTCGGCGATCCTGAGGCCGCCGGCAATGTTGAGATAGACCTCGTTGCCGCCGAAGGCCAAGCCGCAGCGCGCCTCGAGCACGGCCAGGATCATGGCGAGGCGATTGCCGTCCCAGCCGACCACCGCGCGGCGCGGCGTCGCCTGGCCGGAGGGCGAGACCAGCGCCTGCACCTCGACCAGCACCGGGCGGGTCCCCTCGATGCCGGCGAAGACCGCGGCGCCGGAGATGTTGCCCTTGCGCTCGGCGAGGAAGAGCGCGGAAGGATTGGCGACCTCCATGAGGCCGCCATCGGTCATCTCGAAGACGCCGATCTCATTGGCCGGGCCGAAGCGGTTCTTGACCGAGCGCAGGATGCGGACCTGGTGCCCGCGCTCGCCTTCGAAATAGAGCACGGTATCGACCATGTGCTCGAGCACGCGAGGGCCGGCGATCTGGCCTTCTTTCGTCACATGGCCGACCAGCATCAGCACGAAGCCGCGGCGCTTGGAGACCCGGATCAGCTCGGCGGCGCAGCTCCGCACCTGGGCGACGGTGCCGGGCGCCGAATCCAGCGTGTCAAGATACATGGTCTGGATCGAATCGATCACCACGACATCGGGCGGATCCGACGTGTCGAGGCTGGCGACGATGTCGCGGATGCTGGTCGCGGCGGCGAGCCGCGTGGCGCCGGCGGTGAGGCCGAGCCGCTTGGCGCGGAGCTGCACCTGCTCCACCGCCTCTTCGCCGGAGATATAGGCGGCGACGAAAGGCGGCTTCATCGTGCCCAGCATGGCCACGACCTGCAGCAGCAGCGTGGACTTGCCGATGCCGGGATCGCCGCCGATCAGGATCGCCGAGCCGCGCACCAGCCCGCCGCCGGTGACGCGGTCGAACTCGGCCATGTTGGTCGCGCGGCGGATGGTGTCGGGGACCGGGCCGCCGAGATCGATCAGCTCGATGCCCTTGCCCTTCTTGCCGGAGAGGCCCTTCGGCATGCTCTCCAGCGGCACTTCTTCGACGATGGTGTTCCAGGCGCCGCAATTGTCGCAGCGGCCGCTCCACTTGGAGCTGGAGGCTCCGCAATTCTGGCAGACGTAATGCGCGGCGGATTTCGCCATCGCTTACAGGGATCGCACCGGCATGCGGATCGGGCCTTCGGCGCGGCCCTGGACGAACTGATCGACGTAAGGGTTGTTCGAGTGGTCGACGTCCTTGGCGTCGCCCGACCAGATGATCTTGCCCTGATAGATCATCGCCGCGTAATCGCCGATCACGCGCAGGCTGTGCATGTCATGGGTGATCGAAAGCGCCGTCGCGCCGAGCGCATCGACGCAGGTATTGATCAGCTCGTTGATCACCTGGCCCATGATCGGGTCGAGGCCGGTCGTCGGCTCGTCGAAGAAGATGATCTCCGGCTCGGCGGCGATGGCGCGCGCCAGACCCACGCGCTTCTGCATGCCGCCGGAGAGCTCCGCCGGATAGAGCTCGGCGACTTCCGGTGTCAGGCCCACGGCACCGAGCGTGCGCAGCGCCACCTGCTTGGCCTCCGGCCGCCGCATGCCGCGGCCGGCGATGAGGCCGAAGGCCACGTTCTCCCAGACCGGCAGGCTGTCGAACAAAGCGGCGCCCTGGAACAGCATGCCGAACTTGCGCATCACCCGCTCGCGCTCGGAGGCGGGCATGCCGACCACTTCCTCGCCGTCGATCAGGATCGAGCCGGCATCCGGCTCGATGATGCCGAGGATGCACTTGATCATGACCGACTTGCCGGTGCCGGAGCCGCCGATCACCACCAGCGACTTGCCCTTGGGCACGTCGAGATCGATGCCGTCCAGAACGACATTGCCGCCGAACCTTTTCTTCAATCCGCGGACTTTTATTTTGAGATCTTCGTCGGCCATATTCCCTCGCTATATGACCTGATCGTCATGGTCCGCGAAGGCGGACCATCCACGAATTTGCTTCTGCGGATTCAGCGTCGGCAGGAGATAACGTGCCCGTACCGACCGAACTCGTGGATGGTCCGCCTTCGCGGACCATGACGAGGAGCTGGGGACGAACGCAGCAGTGCCTCCGGCCATCTTCCTCACCGCGCGAAGAACAGTTCGGTCAGGATGTAGTCCAGGATCAGGATCAGGATCATGGACGTGGCGACCGCGTTGGTGGTGGCCTTGCCCACGCCTTGCGCGCCGCCCTTCGAATTGAAGCCGTGATAGCAGCCCATCAGGGTGATGGTGAAGCCGAAGACCGCCGCCTTCACCAGGCCGGAGAAGACGTCCATGAAGGCGACACCCTCGGCGATGTTCTTCAGGAAGTTGCCTTCGTTGAACCCCAGCTTGTGCACGCTGACGAAATAGCCGCCGAGGACGCCGATCACGTCGGCGACGGCGACCAGCAGCGGCAGCATGGTGACGCCGGCCCAGAGCCGGGGCGCGATCAGGTACTTGTACGGATTGGTGCTGAGGGTGGAGAGCGCATCGACCTGCTCGGTCACGCGCATGGTGCCGATCTCCGCCGCCATCGAGGCGCCGACCCGGCCGGCGACGATCAGCGCGCCCAAGACCGGGCCGAGCTCGCGGGTCAGCGAGATGAGGAGGATCGTCGGCATCGCCTGCTCGGCGCCGACCTTGAAGCCGGTATAGGACTGCAGCACCAGCACCATGCCGGTGAAGACCGCGGTCATCCCGACATAAGGCAGCGAGTAATAGCCGATCTCGACCATCTGCCGCAGCATCAGCCGCGGATAGAAAGGCGGCGTCACGCAATGCCGCAAAGCGACCAAGGTGAAGAGCGTGAGCCGCCCGATGGCGGCGAGACCGTTGAGGAAGGTGCGGCCGATCGGCTGGAGCACGGTGGTCACGCGGTCCGCCTCGTGTCGCTCAGATAGCGGCGCTGATAGCGCTTGCCCAAGGCGGTGAGGATCTCATAGCCGATCGTGCCGGCGCTGCGTGCGATGTCATCGACGCTCTGCTCCGGTCCGATGATGTCGACGACGCCCGGCGTGAGCGCGGCACTCGGCACGCGCCCGACATCCACCGTCATCAGATCCATGGAAATGCGGCCCACGACCGGCGCCCGCTCCCCTGCGACGAATACGGCGCCCCGATTGCCCAGCGATCTGAATATCCCATCGGCATACCCCACGCCGATGGTCGCCAGACGAGATGGCCCCTCGAAACGATGCGTGGCACCATATCCAACGGTCATACCCACGTCAACGTCCCGGATTTGCAGGATTTTTCCCTGCAGACGGACGACCGGGCGCATCGGATTCGGACGGCCGGCGACGGGCTCGAGCCCATAGAGCGCGGCGCCCGGACGGACGAGGTCGAAGTGGAAATCGGTGCCGAGGAAAATGCCCGACGAGGCGGAGATGCCGAAGCTCGGCCTCTGTCCCGGTCCATTGCCCGGCCAAGGGAAGCGCTCGATCAGGGTCCGGAACAGCATGAGCTGTTGGTCGTTCATCGGACTGGCCGGTTCATCGCCGCAGGCGAGATGGCTCATCACATGCACAAGCGGGAAGCCGCGCAGCAGCCGGGGATCGGTCGCCAGCCGGACGACGTCGCCCTGCGTCAGGCCGAGGCGCGAAATGCCGGTATCGATCTGCAAGGCCGCGGGCTTCTGCCGGCCCGAGGTCATGCAGAACTTCCGCCAATCCTCGATCTGCTCGAAGGAGCAGAGCACCGGGACGAGCTCGGCACTGGACAAGGTCGCGGCGGCACCCGGCGGCAGGCCGTTCAGGATGTAGATCAGCGCCTGAGGTGAACCGTGGGGCAGGACCTGGCGCAGCGCCAGCCCTTCATCGACCGTGGCGACGAAGAAATGCCGGCAGCCCTCGCGGTAGAGCGCCGGCGCCACCATCGCGGCGCCGAGGCCATAGGCATCGGCCTTCACGGCGGCGGCGCAGGTCGCGGGTGCGACCTGTTCCGCCAGGATGCGGTAGTTCGCGGCGATGGCGGCGAGATCGATGGTCAGGATCGCCGTCTGCGCGTCGGGCATCGCGGGATTCGCGCCGAATGCTAGAAGTGCTGGTCGGGCAGCGAGCCGTCTTCGGCGAGATCGCTGAACCGCGTCACGATGCCCTCGAATTGCAAGGTGACGGTGCCGATCGGGCCGTGGCGTTGCTTGGCGATGATCACGTCGGCCTTGTTGTAGACTTCCTCGGCGCGGCGCTTCCAGCGCTCCAGCCGCTCATGGAACTTGTCGTCGCCCTCGTCGGAGCGCTGCTTCGGCTCCGCGCGCTCGTGGTAGTACTGGTCGCGGTAGACGAACATGACCACGTCGGCGTCCTGCTCGATCGAGCCGGACTCGCGCAGGTCGGCGAGCTGCGGGCGCTTGTCGTCGCGCAATTCGACGGCACGGCTGAGCTGGGAGAGCGCCAGGACCGGAACGTCGAGCTCCTTGGCGATCGCCTTCAGGCCGCGGGTGATCTCGGAGATTTCCTGGACCCGGTTCTCCTGCCCCTTCGCGTTCGAGCCGCGCATGAGCTGCAGGTAGTCGACGATGATGAGGTCGAGGCCGAACTGCCGCTTCAGCCGGCGCGACCGCGTCCGCAGCATCGGGATGGTGATCGCCGGCGTGTCGTCGATGAAGAACGGCGCCGAGTTCATCTCCTGCGCCGCCTCGACCACCCGGCCGAAATCGTCTTCCTTCACGTCGCCGCGGCGGATGCGATCGGAGGAGACGCCGGACTTCTCCGCCAGAATACGCGTGGCGAGCTGCTCGGAGGACATTTCCAGCGAGAAGAAGGCGACATGGAACTTGGCGCCGGTCTCCGGGTCGAGCGCCGCCTGCGCGGCATTGAAGCCCATATTGGTGGCGAGCGCCGTCTTTCCCATCGAGGGGCGGCCGGCGAGGATGATCAGGTCCGATTTCTGCAGGCCGCCCAGCTTGCGGTCGAGATCGCGCAAGCCGGTGGTGACGCCGGTGATGTGGCTGTCGCGCTTATAGGCGGCCTCGGCCATGTTCACGGCATTGGCCAGGACGTCGCTGAATTTCTGCGGCCCGCCTTCGGTCTGGCCGGATTCCGCGAGGTTGAAGAGCTTCAGCTCCGCCTGCTCGATCTGCTCGAGCGCGGTCTGCTCGACATCGAACACGTAAGCTTCGTTGACCGTCTGCTCGCCGAGATCGATGAGCTGGCGGCGCAGATAGAGGTCGTGAACGTTGCGGCCGTAATCTTCCGCGTTGATGACGGTGACGACGGCTTGCGCGAGCTGGACCAGGTATTGCGCGCCGCCGATCTCGGTCAGCGCGCCGTCCTGGTCGAACAGATTCTTCAAGGTGACGGGATTGGCGATCTGGCCGCGCTGGATCAGCTTGCCGATCGCCTCGTAGATGCGGCCGTGCAGCGGATCGGCGAAATGCTCGGGCCGCAGGAACTCGTTGACCCGATCGAAGACAAGGTTGTTTGCCAGGATCGCGCCGAGCAAAGCCTGCTCCGCGTCGTAGTTCACCGGCGGTGTGCGCTGCGGCACTACCGCATCGCCGCTTCTCAGCCGCGTGACGTTGTTCGATCCCCCTGGGTCCATGGGCGGGACCATAACAGTGATGAACCTTCCGCGTCCGCTGTGGATTAAGTGGATAGCGAGTACGATTCTAATTCCGCGGCCCGAGTCGACGCGCAACGAATCTTAGAAATATGTCGTCACCGCCGGGCTTGACCCGGCGGTCTCGCACCAAGCGGGACACAGATGCCCGGATCAAGTCCGGGCATGACGATAGTGATGCTGTGCGATGCAAAAGAAAACGGCCGCGCCTCGCGAGGCACGGCCGTTTGTCGAGCTTGATCCTGGACTTAA
>DASZYM010000351.1:0-7626 GCA_035545355.1 Dongiaceae bacterium | reverse complement strand
ATGGGGGCCGCACAACATCACGGTCAACGCGGTGGCGCCGACCTTCATCCATACCGACGGCACGGCGCCGGCGCTTTCGGATCCGGCGTTCCGCAAGCACGTGATCGGCAAGATCCCGCTGGGCCGGGTCGGCGAGCCGGTGGAGGTCGCGGGAGCTGTTGTATTCCTCGCCTCGCCCGCGGCATCCTTGGTCAACGGCACCGTCCTGCTGGTCGACGGCGGATGGACGACCGGGTGAGCAGCAAGATCAAGACAACGAGTTCAGCAACAACAACAGGGAGGTCAACATGAAAACCAAGATGAAGATGATGCTCGGCCTGGCGGCGTCGGCGCTGATTGCCGGCGCCGTTCAGGTCGGCACCGCTTTGGCCGACACCACGATCAACGCGCTGTTCATGCAGCAGGCCGCGTATAGCGACGACGACATCCGCAACATGATCAAGGATTTCGAAGCCGCCAATCCGGGCATCAAGGTCAATCCGGAGTTCGTCCCCTACGAGGCGCTGCACGACAAGATCATCGCGGCCCAGGGCGCCGGCGCCGGCGGCTACGACGTGATCCTGTTCGACGACATCTGGCCGGCGGAGTTCGCCAAGCACAACGTGCTGGTCGATGTCACGAGCAAGATCCCCGCCGACGACAATGCCAAGGTGTTCGACGGCGCCTGGACCACGGTCACCTATGACGACAAGCGCTACGGCATGCCGTGGATCCTCGACACCAAGTACCTCTTCTACAACAAGGAGATGCTGCAGAAGGCCGGGATCGCCAACCCGCCCAAGACCTGGGACGAGCTCGCGGCCGACGCCAAGATCATCAAGGACAAGGGCATCGTCAAATACCCGATCGTCTGGAGCTGGGCGCAGGCCGAGGCGGTGATCTGCGACTACGCCACCCTGGTCGATGCCTATGGCGGCAAGTTCTTCGACAACGGCAAGCCGGTGCTCGATTCCGGCGCGTCGCTCGAAGCCGTGAAGTACATGGCGCAGACCCTGAAGGACGGCATCACCAACCCGGCCTCGAAGGAATATCTCGAGGACGACGTGAAGAAGGTCTTCACCAACGGCGACGCCGCCTTCGCGCTGAACTGGACCTACATGTATCCCGCCGCCAACGATCCCAAGCAGAGCAAGATCGTCGGCCAGGTGGGCGTTGTCGCCGCACCCGGCGTTGCCGGCAAGAGCGACTTCTCGGCGGTCAACGGCGCGATGGGCCTCGGCATTCCGCCCACCAGCACGCATCAGGACGAGGCCTGGAAGTTCATCACCTTCCTGACCTCGCAGCCGGTGCAGAACAAGTACGCCCAGCTCAGCCTGCCGATCTGGAAGTCGTCCTACGACGATCCGGCGGTGGCGAAGGGCCAGGAAGACCTGGTCGGCGCCGCCAAATACGCGATCAACGCCATGTTCGCGCGGCCGGCCATGCCGTCGTACCAGGAGATGTCGACCATCCTGCAGAAGGCCTTGCAGGAAGTCGTCACCGGCCAGGCGACGCCCGAGGATGCCATGGGCCAGGCCCAGAAGCAGGTCGAGCGTCTCCGCTGATCGCGCGTTAGACTCCTCCTCGGCAAGACCCACTCCGATCCCCGCTGACCGCGGGGACGGGGTGGGTTATCCTTGCCCCCTCTGACCCTCCGCGGATCATGATCCGGATGCACGCATGCTGACCCGGGCGCAACGGCGCCAGATCGAAGGCTGGGCGCTGATGGCGCCCCTGCTCGCGATCATGGGGGTGGTGACGCTCTATCCGCTGATGCGCACCGTGATCCTGAGCTTCACCGATGCCGAGCTGCCGGTCGGGCAGACGGCGCCGCAATGGATCGGCTGGGACAACTACGCTTACGTCCTGACCGATCCCGACTTCTTCGACGCTCTGATCCGCACCCTGCATTTCACCATCGGCTCGGTGGTGCTGGAGCTGCTGCTCGGCATCCTGGTCGGCCTGCTGCTCAACCAGCCGTTCAAGGGGCGCATGCTGGTGCGCTCGATCGTGATCCTGCCCTGGGCGCTGCCGACCATCGTCAACGGCATGCTGTGGCGGCTCTCGCTCAATCCGGATTACGGCGCGGTCAACGCGCTGCTGACCCAGCTCCACATCATCGATCAGTACCGTTCCTGGCTCGGCGATCCCAAGATCGTGATGGACATGGTGATCCTGGCCGACGTCTGGAAGAATTACGCGATCGTGGCTTTGGTCGTGCTGGCGGCCTTGCAGACCATTCCCTCCGATCTCTACGAGGCGATGCGGATCGACGGCGCGGGCGCCTGGAGCCGGTTCTGGAACCTGACCGTGCCCGGCATCGTCGGGCCGCTGACCGTCGTCATGGTGCTGCGGCTGATCGACTGCTTCCGCGTGTTCGACATCATCTATGTGATGACCCGCGGCGGTCCGGCCGATGCGACCAAGACGCTGAGCTTCTTCGTCTACCAGGAATCCTTCGCCTTCCTGCGCGCGGGCAGCGGCGCCTCCTACGCGCTCATCTGCGCGATCATGAGCGCCATCCTGATCGCGATCTACATCTTCCTGCTGAAGCGGCAGGAGACCCTGGCGTGAGGATCGGGGCATGATGGGTGTATCGAGCCGCCGCGCCAAGCTCATCCAGGCGATCTGGATCTACAGCGCGGTGACCGTGCTGCTGATCGTGACCCTGGCGCCCCTGGTCTGGCTGTTCCTCATGAGCGTCACCTCGCCCAAGGATCTGACGACGGTGCCGCTGCATTGGATCCCCGAGCATTGGGATTTCTCGCGCTATGGCCGGCTGCTTTCGGGCGCCGCGGGGATCGACAACTCGGTCAGCGCCGAGTTCCTGGCGACGCTGCGCAACAGCATCATCGCTGCCGGCGGCTCGACCGCGATCGCCGTGGTGGCGGCGATCCCGGCCGCCTATGCGGTCTCGCGCTATTCCGGGCGCATGCCGGTGCTCTACGGCATGATCGGCACCTACATGATGCCGCCGGTGACCTATGTCCTGCCGCTCTATATCGCCTTTGCGATCATGGGCGTGCTCAACAACGTGGTGGCGCTGCTCATCGTCTATTCCACCATGCTGCTGCCCTTCACCACCTGGCTGTTGAAGAGCAATTTCGACGCGGTGCCGCGCGAGATCGAGGAGGCGGCGCGGATCGACGGCGCGGGGACGCTCGCCATCATCTGGAACGTGGTGATCCCGCTGGCGAAGCCCGCGCTCGGCGCCGCCGCGCTGCTGGCCTTCCTCGCCGCCTGGGACGAGTTCTTCTATGCGTTGATCTTCACCAGCGACCTCAGGGCGAAGACCCTGCCGGTCGCGATCGCCGATTTCGCCGCGGGCCGCATCACCGATTACGGCCTCGTCTCCGCGGTCGGCGTGCTGGCGGCCTTGCCGCCGACCATCTTCGCCGTTTTGTTCCAGCGCTCGCTGGTCTCGGGACTCTCGGCGGGCAGTGTGAAAGGTTGAGTTGAATGCCGACGGGCTTGGAACTGATCCGCGACGAGATGCGGCGGCAGCATGCCGACGCGCTCGCTTCCCTCGAGCAGGCGCGCGATGTCGCCAAGCGCGTCGCGGATTCCGCGCGGGCGACCGGACGGCTTGTGATGCTCGGCATGGGCGGCTCGCAATATATGAACCGGATCGTCGAGCCGCTCTACCGCGCGCAGGGTATCGATGCGACCGCGCTGGTCGCATCGGAAGTGCTGCGGGCGCCGCTGCCCGCAGGGCGGCGCACGGTGCTGCTGGTCTCGCAATCGGGCGGGTCCGGCGAGATCCTGCGCTATGTCGAACGCCCCGCGGGTGCGGAGGAACGTTTCGGCATGACGCTCAACGGCGACAGTCCGCTCGGCAAGGCCTTGCCGTGCCTGATTGCCGCCGGCGGTCCGGAGCGCGCTTTCGCGGCGACGCGCAGCATGACGCTCACACTGGCTTTGCACGGCGCGATCCTGCGCGCGCTCGGGGTCGATGCGGGGCCGCTGATCGCGGTCCTGGAGAAGCCGGCGATGCCGAAGGTCGATCACGCGGTGGAGCAGCTCGCCGGCTGCCGCGCCGTGATCTATTCCGGGCGCGGCGTGCTGCAAGGCGCCGCCGAGGCGGCGGCGTTGGGCTTGATGGAGCTCGCGCGGATGCCGGCTCTGGCGCTGGAGGGCGGGCAGTTTCAGCATGGTCCCTTGGAGATGCTGGGCGAGGGGATCGGCATCGTCCTGTTCCGTCCCGCCGGCCCGGATGCGGCGGGCGCCGCGCGGCCGGTCGAAGTCTCGCGCGCGGCGGGATCGCCGGTCGTGATCTACGACCTCAGCGGAGAAGCGCCGCTGAAGGACGCGGTCACCGTGACCTTGCCGAAAGCCGAGGGTCTTGCCGCCGCGGCGACCGTCTTCCCGGCGATGCAGGAAACGATGATCGGTGTCGCGACCCGGCGCGTGAAAGGCGTCGGCGAGCCGGTGCGCTCCACCAAGGTGAGCGACGGCGAATAGACGCTCTGGATGCCGACCATCTATGTCACCGGCAATGTGAATGTCGATCTGATCATGGGCCGGATCGCGGAATGGCCGCGCTTCGGCACCGAGATCGTGCTGCCGCACAGCGAGACCCGGATCGGCGGCGCGGCCGGCAACACCGCGCTGGCGCTGCAGGAACTCGGCGTGCAGCACCGGCTGATCGCCTCGGTCGGCGACGATATCTTCGGCCGCTGGCTGCAATCGGGATTCACCTCGGCGGATTGGGTCGTGGCGCAGACCGAGACCACGATCTCGGTCGGCATCGTCAATCCCAGCGGCGAGCGGACCTTTCTCACGTCGCAAGGGCATCTCTCGGTCTATGCGGTTGATGACGTGCTGAGCCTGCTGCCGCCGCGAGCCGGCCCGGGCGACGTCCTGCTGCTCGAAGGCTGTTTCCTCAGCCCGCCGCTGCTCGCGGATTATGAGCGCCTGATCGATGTCGCGAGATCGCGCGGCTTCGCCCTGGGGCTCGATACCGGCTGGCCGCCGCAAGGCTGGGGGCCGGAGCTGCGGCGGCGCGTGCTGGACTGGCTGAAGCGCCTCGACCATCTCATCATCAACGAGTTCGAGGTGATCGGCCTCAGCGGCGAGAGCAACCAGGACGCCGCGGCGGACGCCTTGCGCAAGGCGCTCCCGCCGGATGCGACCCTGGTGGTGAAGCGCGGGCCGGCGGGCGCCAGCGGCTATCGCGGCGATCGGACCGTCGACATGCCGGCGCCGAAGGTCGAGGTGATCGACACGATCGGCGCGGGGGATGTGTTCGACGGCGGCTATCTCGCGGCGATCGTCGCGGGCGCCGATCTCGGCGCGGCGTTGCGCGCCGGCATCACCACCGCCTCCACCGCGATCTCGACCGCGCCGCGTCGCTACAAGTGACCGGAGACTCTAGGCGGCGGCCTGGGCGGCCGCTTCGAACTTGGCCAGCAAAGCGTGAGTCACGAGATCGATCACCGCGGTCCCGAAGCGCTCGTGCGGAACGCCCTGCGCCCCGACCAGGCCGCCCCGCACGATACCGATCAACATCGAGGGCACCGTTTCGAGATCGACCGGGCGGAAGTCGCCGCTGGCAATGCCGGCTTCCAGGATCTGCCGCGCGGCATCGACGATCGGCCGGCGGCGGCGGCGGAACTCGTTCCGCCACCGGCGCATCACGGTAGATTGATCGTCGGTCAGGAGGCGAAGCGCCGCGACCTGGCCGCCCAAAGCGCCGAGCAAAGCGTGCAGCAACCTTTCCAGGGACTTTCGCGGCTGTTCCTTGGCGGCCAGGATCGTCGCGATCTCGGCCTCCAGCCGGTCGAGGCCGGATTTGAACACCTCCAGGAACAATTCTTCCTTGGAAGGGAAATAGCGGTAGAGCGTCGGCTTGCCGACCTCGGCCCGTGCGGCAACATCACGCATCTGCACGCTGTCATAAGGCTGACTGCCGAACAGCTCGCCTGCCGCACCCAGGATTTTCTGACGCCGTTCCTGGCGCCAATCGCGTCGTGGAGATGTCATGGATCCGCCACCCGATTTCCACCCCAATTGTCTCTAAAGGGGAGCGTTGAAAATCAAACTTGCGGGTTCTAATTTAGCCAGGGGAACCGCCGGGTTCAAGCCGCAGCCACGTAGGAACCCTGGTAAGATGCCGACTTGCCATTCCCGGCCTGCCCATGAGGGGGGTCGGAAGGAGCAGCGGCGGGGTTAATGACGGTTCAGATGCGCATTCGGGCTGGTTTAATACTCGGAGCGGTGATTATCGCCGGCGGGGTCGCTGCCCTGCACTATTTTCAGCGAGAAACCGCGGCCCCGGCCGCCGTGACCCAGCCGCCCAAGGCGGTGCCGGTGACGGTCGCCCCGGTGGTCCAGAAGGCCGCCCCGGTCGAGGTCAACACCGTCGGCCGGGTGCAGACCCTGGCCAGCGTCGCCGTGCGGTCGCGGATCGACGGGGTGATTTCCGCCGTCTCGGTCACCGACGGCCAGGAGGTGAAGGCGGGCGACGAGCTGTTCCGGATCGACGACCGGGAGGCACAGGCCGCCCTGAAGCAGGCCCAGGCCAATCTCGGCAAGGACCAGGCCCAGTTGGTGAATGCCCAGCGCGAGCTCGCCCGGCTTACCCCGCTCGCCGCCAAGAACTTCACCACCAAGCAGGACCTCGACACCGCCAGCACGACGGTCGCCACCCTGCAGGCGACCATCGCCGCCGACCAGGCCGCGATCGACGCCGCCAAGGTCACGCTCTCCTATACGATCATCCGGGCGCCGATCGCCGGTCGCCTCGGCACCATCGCGCTGAAGCTCGGCAGCTCGGTGCGCGCCG
Organism: Dongiaceae bacterium; assembly: GCA_035545355.1. Classification (GTDB taxonomy): domain Bacteria; phylum Pseudomonadota; class Alphaproteobacteria; order Dongiales; family Dongiaceae; genus Dongia. The sequence goes on along the minus strand of DASZYM010000351.1, from coordinate 863 downwards.
CCGATTCGACGGCCTTGGTCACCATCAACCAGCTCCAGCCGATCCTCGTTGCCTATTCGATCTCCCAGGAGGATATGGGCGAGCTGCAGAAGGCGATGAATGCCGGCCCGGTCGCCGTCCGCGCCAAGATCCCCGATAGTACGTCGCCGTCGCAGCAGGGCACGGTCTCCTATGTCGAGAACGCGATCGACCCGACCACCAACACGCTCTCGGTCAAGGCGCAGTTCCCCAACACCGACGAGTTCCTGTGGCCGAGCCAGTTCGTCAACGTGACCATGATCGTCCGGGTCCAGCCCAATGCCATCGTGGTGCCGGCGGCGGCGATCCAGGTGAACCAGGACGGCAACTATGTCTGGGTGCTGAGGGCCGACAACACGGTCGAGATGCACAGCGTCACCGTCTCACGTCAGATCGGCGAGGAGACGGTCGTCAATGACGGCGTCAAGGCCGGCGACCAGGTGGTGACCGAAGGCCAGCTCCGGCTGGAGCAGGGCACCAAGGTCACCGCGACACCGGCGGCAACCATCACGCCCACGGCCGAGAAGGCCGCGCCGAGCGTGGAGGTCCAGCCTTGACCCTGCCGGAGCTCTGCATCCGCCGTCCGGTGATGACCAGCCTGTTGATGGTCACATTCGTGATGGTGGGCATCTTCGGTTATCGCCTGCTGCCCGTCGCAGCGCTTCCCAGCGTCGATTTCCCGACCATCTCGGTCAGCGCCTCGCTGCCCGGCGCCAGTCCGGAGACGATGGCTTCCGCGGTCGCGACGCCGCTCGAGAAGCAGTTCGCGACCATCGCCGGCATCGACACGATGACGTCGACCAACACCCAGGGCACGACGCGCATCACCCTGCAGTTCGACCTCA
>DASZYM010000350.1:0-13671 GCA_035545355.1 Dongiaceae bacterium | reverse complement strand
CGGCATCCGGTGGTCGAGGCGGCGCTGAAGCGGCAGAATGCCGGCCCCTTCGTCGGCAATGACTGCGATCTCTCGGAGGACCGTCGGCTCTGGCTGGTCACCGGCCCGAACATGGCCGGCAAGTCGACCTTCCTGCGCCAGAATGCGGTGATCGCCATCCTGGCGCAGATCGGCTCCTTCGTGCCGGCCAAGAGTGCTGCGATCGGCGTGGTCGATCGCCTCTTCAGCCGGGTGGGCGCGGCCGACGATCTGGCGCGCGGCCGTTCGACTTTCATGGTCGAGATGGTGGAGACCGCAGCGATCCTGAACCAGGCCGGCCCGCGGGCGCTGGTCATCCTCGACGAGATCGGCCGCGGCACCGCGACCTTCGACGGGCTCTCGATCGCCTGGGCGTGTCTGGAGCATTTGCACGAGGTCAACCGCTGCCGCACGCTCTTCGCCACGCATTACCACGAGCTCACCAGCCTCGCCGCGCGCCTGCCCGCCCTGAAGCCGCACACGATGAAGGTGATGGAGTGGCAGGGGGAGGTGAAGTTCCTGCGCAAGCTCGCGCCGGGTGCCGCCGACCGCTCCTATGGCATCCATGTCGCGCAACTGGCCGGCCTGCCCGCCGCCGCGATCCAACGCGCCGAAGAAGTGCTGAAGACCCTGGAGCAGGGCGAGCAGGCAAGCGCCTTGACGCGATTGGCCGACGACCTTCCGTTGTTCGCAGCGACCGCCGTGCCGGAACGCGGCGGGTTCTCCGAACCGAGTGCGATCGAGGAGGCGGTGAAGACGATCAATCCCGACGAGCTCTCGCCCAGGGAGGCGCTGGAAACGCTCTATCGGCTGCGGGGGATGCTCAAAGGCTGACCCGAACTTTATCGTCATCCCGGGGCTAGGCCCCGGGATCCACGCCTTCGGTGCCGCACCAAAAGAAAAGGCGTGGATCCCGTGACCAAGTCACGGGATGACGACGACCCGGTGTGGGGTAAGGTCGGCGAATAGTCGTCAACCGCTAGCCCACCTTCACCATCAGCTTGCCGAAATTCTTTCCCTGCAGCATGCCGACGAAGGCCGCGGGCGCGTTCTCCAGGCCGTCCACGATGTCTTCGCGATACTTGACCTTGCCCGCGCGGATCCACTGCGCCATGTCGCGATAGAAGGCGGGGCGCTGGTCGGCGAAGTCGTATTGGATGAAGCCGCGGATCGTGTAGCGGTTCATCAGGACATCGTCCATCACGACGGGCAGGCGGTCGGGTCCGGGAAAGGGCGGCGTGTCGTTGTAATGCGCGATCAGGCCGCAGACCGGAATGCGTGCAAAGCGGTTCAGCAGCGGGAAGACCGCATCCCAGACATGGCCGCCGACATTCTCGAAGTAGACGTCGATGCCCTTGGGGCAGGCCTGCTTCAATTGCGCGGCAAGATCGGGCGCGCGGTGATCGACCACCGCATCGAATCCGAGCTCCTCGCGCACGAACCTGCATTTATCGGCGCCGCCGGCGATGCCGACCGCGCACGCACCTCTGAGCTTCGCGATCTGCCCGACCGCCGAGCCGACCGGACCGCTCGCCGCCGCGACCACCACGGTCTCGCCGGGCGTCGGCTGACCGATGGTCAGGAGACCGGCATAGGCGGTGAAGCCCGGCATCCCGAGCACACCGAGGGCCGTCGTCACCGGTGCCGCCTTGCGGTCGAGCTTGCGCAACTCATCGGTCTTCTCGACCGCGCGGGTCTGCCAGCCGGAATAGGAAAGCACCGTCTCGCCGGCATGGTAGTCGGGGTGGCGCGACTGGAGCACGGTTGCGACCGTTCCGCCCTCCATCACGCTCCCGATGGCATTGGCCGGCTGCTCATAGGCCGGCACATCGTCCATGCGCCCGCGCATATAGGGGTCGAGCGAGAGATACTGGATCTCCAGCAGCACTTCGCCGTCGCCCAGGGGCGGCAGCTCGGCCTCTTCGAGGCGGAAATCGGACGGCTTCGGCAATCCCTGCGGCCGAGCCGCAAGGACGATACGACGTGTTTTCATCTCACGCCTGCGCGAGCGACTGACGCACCATGTCCTGGAAGTATTTCACGCCGTCTTCGTGGCGGGGACTGAGCGGGCCATCACGATAGATGCCGGATTTGAGGTTCTGCTGCACTTCCTCGCAGATGCCGAAATCCTCGCGGACGATTCCGCAATTGGTCTCGATCGTGGCGCGGCGCTTGTCGTTCAAGCCCGACGCGGCATCGGCGAAGTAGAACTCGTAGCGCAGCTCGGTCTTGTCCTCGGAGGTCGGGATGATGCGCGACGTGTTCATTCCGTCGGGATAGACCGAGAGCGTCATGTTGGGCCAGATCCAGAGCCACAATCCGCCATAGATCGAGCCGCCCTTCTGCGGCGCCTTCATGATCACGACGCCGCGCTGATGCGTGGTCTCGAACCGGCTCATATCCACGGCGGCGTTCAGGCCCGCATGGATGCCGGGGATGTGATAGCCCTCGACGAAATTGTCGGTATAGGTCTTCCAGTTGCAGTTCATTGCGAACTCCGCCTGGTCGAGCTTGCCGAAAGTCTCGATCGGATAGGGCTCGAGCAAGGCCGGGATATCGCCGAGAAACTCGATCAGCGGCGGTGCCGCGTCGTCGATCGCGGCGAAGACCAGGCCGCGCCAGACCTCGACCCGGACCGGCGTCAGGCCGTGGGCTTTCTTGTCGAACCAGGCCGCCTCGCCGAAATTCGGCGTCGCCATCAGCCGTCCGTCGGTCGCGAAGGTCCAGCCGTGATAGCGGCAGCGGAGCACGTCGCAATGCCCGTCGCCTTCGGTGAGCAAAGGCGCCGCGCGATGCGGGCAGATATTGTGGAAGGCCTTGAGCCCGCCCGAGCGCTCGCGGATCACGAACAGGCGATAGCCGGCCACCTGCACCGCGCGATAGTCGCCCGGCCGCTGGAACTCGGATTCCGGGCCGATGAACTGCCAGGTCTTGGCGAAGATGCTGCGGCGCTCGGCCTCGTAGATCGCGGGATCGAAATACCAATCCGCGGGCAGCGAGCGGACGGCATCGGCGGCGGTGGCGGGCGAGAGCTGGTTCATGGCGCATGCTCGGCAGGTGGCGATGCGGCCATGATAGAGGTGCCGGTCGCCGCCGTCACGCCCGGGCATGACGATCTGGGTCAGCGCGGCGGCCGGGGCGGCAGGGTCTCGATGCTGCGGTGATTGGCGCCGTCGCCGAGATCGATATGCAGGATCCAGTGCTGCCAGGTCGCGTCATAGACCGCGAGATCCGGCACGATCAGCGTGATCGTGCTGGTGGTCATGCTGACCGCGCGCGGGGCGGGCCCGCCGCCGCCGAACAGCGGGAACTCGATGCCGATGCCCGTCGAGACTCGGCTTTGCGATCCGCCGGCGGCGCCGACCGCGACATGGGGCAGGTTGTCGCCCTGATCGGCATAGGCGTTCTTCTCGCGCAGGATCTCCTTGGCGGCGATCATCGTGCCGTCGGCCGTCACCAGATGCGCGCTTTCGACCGGCAGCGGATCGATGATCACGGTCTCGATATGGGACGGCGTGCCGGCGAAGAAGCGGCTGGTCACCGATTCCTGCGGCGCCGGACCCGATGTGGAGCTGGGACCGGTATCGGCATCGCCGCCCCAGCAGCCGGCGAGCAGCAAAGCGGTGCAGAGCGTGAAGGCAGGTGCAGCGAATCGCGTCATGGTCGGATTTTCCGCGGTGGATGGCTGTGTCTCAAGCGCTTCGCGCCGCCTCACCGTCACGTGAACGAAGCGCCGTTATGCAAATTTTAACCATCGCACCGCAAGGTTCGGCTCCGATCAGCGACGAATGACGGGTACGCCCCCGTGAGCGATCCAGGAGCGGCGGCATATGAGCAGCGAAACCCGGCGTATCACCTTCACCTCCGAGGAATTGGTCCAAGCCGTCGCCAACCATCGCCGCGACGAGAAGCAATCCTTTCCGGGAAGCCGCATCCGGGGCGCGCGGGTCAGCCAGCACAATGGCAGCGACCTGAAGATCGCCTTCATGCTCGATCCTTCGACCGGCGACGGCACCAAGGAGATCGAGCTCCGGCCGACCGAGGTCGGCGTCGCGCTGATCAAGTTCTGCCGCTTGAAGAAGATCCCGTTGCCGCGCCGCGCCAGCAAATCGCTGGCGGCGGATAACGGCCAGATCGCCCTGGTGCTCACGCTTACCGAACACTGAGCGCTACTGCCCGAGCGAATCGATCTCGCGCTGCAGGCTTTGCCGCTGCGGCGAGCCTTCCGGAATGAGGGCGAGGACCTTGGTCCACATGTCGCGCGCCGAGGCCTTGACGCCGTTGGCGCGCGCCACCCACCCGCCATAATAGAGGCCGAGCGGATTGTCCGGCGCGAGCGTCCGGATGCGCGTCACCGTCGCCGCGAAATCCGGCGGCAATCCGGTCGCGAGATCGCTGCTGCCCTCGATCAGCGCATTGGCATAGTCGAGCTGCACGTCGAGCCGGGTCGGCGCCAAGGCCGCGGCCTTGGCATAGGCGGCGCGGGAATCCTCGCCCCGGCCGAGGACGCCATAGGCCCGGCCCAGGCGCAGCCAGCCGTCGATATCGTCCGGCTTCTGCTTCAATTGGTCGGCGAGCTTGGCCACCATGCTCTCGACGAAGGCCTGGCGGTCGGCATCGGACATCTGCGCCGCCGCGTCGATCTCGCTCTGGCTGGGCGCGCCGCCGCTGGCCGCATCGGGCTGCTGCGTCTTGCGGCCGGGCAGGGTCGCGGGATCCTTGCCGAGCTGACGCGCCACCCGGTCGATATTGGCGGCGAGATCGTTCTTCCACGGCAGATCCGGCGGCACGTCGTTCTCCAGCGCCAGCCAATCGGTCAAGGCGCCGGCGGCATCGCCGCTCTGCTCCTTGGCGAGGCCGAGGAAGAAGCGCGCGATCGGATCGGTGGGATCGCCGGCCAGCGCCGCGGTGAACGCCGCCTTGGCCTTGTCATCGACCTGCTCGCCGTCCGCCAGCACCAAAGCGGAGCCCAGGCGCGATTGCAGCTTCGGATCCTTGTCGCCCAGAGCCACCGCGCGGCCGAAGGCATTGGCGGCATCGGCCGGCTGGTTCGCCTCCATCAGCGCCTCGCCGAGGCTCCGCCAGGCGGCGGGATCGGTCGGCGCCTTGGCGACGGCCGCCTCCATCGCCTGCAGCGCCGGCGTCATCGGCGCCTGCTCGGCGACTTGCGCCGCTTCGCCGGGAAGGCCGGGCGTGCCCAATTGCAGGTAGAGGCCGAAGGCCGCCAGCGGCAGCACCACCGCCATGGCGACGATCAGGACCGGCTTGGGCGCCTTGGCCGGCTGGAATTTCGGCGCATCGTCCAGCGCCAGGATCCGGCGCTCGATCTCGATCTGCGCGGCGCGCGCCTGGCTCTCGTCGAGGATGCCGCGCGCCGCGTCGTGGTTGATCTCGGCGAGCTGGTCGCGATAGACGGCGAGCGCGAAGCTGCTGTCGTTCTTGAAGCGCCGGGCGTCGAACAGCGGCCAGGCCAGCACCAGCGCCGCCGCCAGGGTCATCGCGCCCAGCACGATCCAGAGCAGCACGTCGCTCACGGCCGCCCCCCGCCGGATTCCGGATCATCGACCAGCAGCCGGTTCAGCCGCTCGCGCTCGGTGCCGCTGAGATCGTTGGGCTGTTTGGCGCCGGCGGACCGCGACCGGCGCAGGGTCATGACGCCGGCTCCGAGCGCGATCAGCGCCAGCGCGAACGGCGCCAGCCAGAGCACCAGGGTCGAGCGGTTGAAGGGCGGCTTCAGCAGCACGAAATCGCCGTAGCGCGCGGTCAGGTAATCGCGGATCTGGGCCTCGCTCTTGCCCGCGGCGATCTGCTCGCGGACGATGTTGCGCAGATTGGCCGCGATATCGGCGTCGGATTCGTCGATCGACTGACTCTGGCAGACGACGCAGCGGATCTCGCGCATCAGCGCCCGCGCTTTGGCCTCGAGCGTGGGATCGGCCAACGGCTGATCGGCGGTGCGGATGGTGGGATCGGCCCGGGCCGGATGCGCGCCGTCGAGAGCGGTCGCCATTCCGAGCAGCAGCAGGACGAGCAGCACTGCCCGCAGCGTCATTGCAGGCTCTTCAGCAGCGGGCCGATCTCGCCGGCGAGGCGGTCGGCATCGATCGGCATCGCGAGCCGGTAGCGGACGATGCCGTTCTTGTCGAGGATGAAGGTCTCGGGCACGCCGGTGATGCCGAAATCGATCGCGGTGCGGCCGTTCTGATCGAGCCCGATCTTGGTATAGGGGCTGCCCATTTCCTGGATGTAGCGCGCGGTATCCGCGGTCTGGTCCTGGAAGGCGATGCCATAGACCGGCACGTTGTAGTCCTTGCCGAGCTGGAACAGCAGCGGATGCTCCGCCTTGCAGGGCACGCACCAGGAGGCGAAGAAATTGACCACCGTCACCTTGCCGGCGAAATCCTGCTGGCTGAGGCCGCCGGAAGCGGGATCGAGCGTCGTCAGCTTGAAGCTCGGCACCGGCTTGCCGATCAGCGCCGAGGGCAGGGCCGAGGGATCGCGGCTCGGCGAGAGGCCGATCCAGGCGATCGCGGCGAACAGGCCGAGCAGCACGATCGGCAGCAGGTAGAGCAGGCGCTTCTTCATCGTGAATCTAAGCTCCGGTCGCTTGCACCACCGGGAGCCGGTTGGGCACGCCGATGCGATAGCGCCGGTCGCTGAGCGAGGTGAGACCGCCCAGCGCCATCAACGCCCCGCCGACCCAGAGCCATGGCACCAGCGGCTGGTGATAGATCCGCACGGTCCAGGTATCCGGCCCGGCGCGATCGCCGATCACCGCATAGATATCGCCGGCGATGCTGGAATGGATCGCCGCCTCGGTGGTGGGACTTTCCTGCACCTCGTATTGCCGGCGCTCGGGATAGAGGATGGTGTAGGGCTTGCCGTCCTTGGTCACGGTGAAGCTGGCGCGTTCGGCGAGATAGTTGGGGCCGCGCGCCGGCAGCACGCCGTCGAAGTGATAGGCGTAGCGGCCGATGGTGATGCTGTCGCCGGGCTTCATCACCTGCACGCTCTCGACCCGCCAGGCGGTGGAGCCGGTCATGCCGATGACGGCGATGGCGAGGCCGAGATGCGCGAGCGTCATGCCATAGGCGGCGCGCGGCAGATGGCGGGCGCGGTTCCAGTTCTCCCGCGGCCTGGCGCGGAACAGCTTCACGCGCTCGATCCATTCGATGATCGTGCCGAGCGCCAGCCAGACGCCGAGCGCGATGCCGAGCGGCGCCCAGATCGAGGTGCCGCTCTGGCGATGCAGGACATAGCCCGCGACGACCAGCGCGATGATGCCGGCGGCGGAAAGCCGCTGCAGGGCGCCCGGCAGGTCGCCGCGCTTCCATCCGAGCAGCGGTCCGATCGCCATCAGCAGCACCATCGGCGCCATCAGCGGCACGAAGGTCCAGCCGTAATAAGGCGCACCGGCCGAGATCGGGTTGAGGCCGAGGATCGAGAACACCATCGGCGTGATGGTGCCGACGAAGACCGTGCCGGTGCCGACCGCGAGCAGCAGGTTGTTGAGCACCAGGGCCCCTTCGCGGCTGATCGGCGCGAACAGGCCGCCGGCATTGAGCGTCGGCGCCCGCCAGGCGAAGAGGCCGAAGGACGCGCCCAGGGCCACGATGAAGATCGCGAGGATGAAGAGGCCGCGCGCCGGATCCTGGGCGAAGGTGTGGACCGACGTGATGATGCCCGAGCGCACCAGGAAGGTGCCGACCAGGCTGAAGCCGAAGGCGATGATGGCGAGCAGGATGGTCCAGACCTTGAGCGCGTCGCGCTTCTCGACCACGGTCTCGCAATGGAGCAAGGCGGTGCCGACCAGCCAGGGCATGAAGGATGCGTTCTCCACCGGATCCCAGGACCACCAGCCGCCCCAGCCGAGCTCGTAATAGGCCCAATGCGATCCCAGCACGATGCCGGCGGTCAGCGTGGTCCAGGCCAGCAGGGTCCAGGGCCGCACCCAGCGCGCCCAGGCGGCGTTGACCCGGCCCTCGATCAGGGCCGCGACCGCGAAGGAGAAGGTCATCGAGAAGCCGACATAGCCGAGATAGAGCATCGGCGGATGCATCGCGAGGCCGGGATCCTGGAGCAGCGGGTTCAGCTCCTGGCCTTCGAGCGGCGCCGGGTTGAGGCGCAGGAAGGGATTCGAGGTGAAGAGCATGAAGGCGAGGAAGGCAAAGCCGATCATCCCCTGCACGCTGAGCGCGCGGGCCTTGAGGCGCGGCGGCAGGTTCTCGCCGAAGAGCGCCACCAGCGCGCCGAAGAAAGCCAGGATCAGCACCCAGAGCAGCAGCGAGCCCTCGTGGTTGCCCCAGGTCGCGGCGATCTTGTAGATCAGCGGCTGCTGCGAATGGGAATGCTCATAGACCAGCAGGACCGAGAAGTCCGAGCGTACGAAGCAGGCGACCAGCGCCAGGAAGGAGAGGCCGACGAAGACGAGCTGCGCCAGCGCCGCGGTCCGCGCAAAGGCCATCCACGGCCGGATGCCCTTCGCGGCGCCGACCATCGGCAGCACCGATTGCGCCAAGGCCAGCGCGAAGGCCAGGACCAGTGCGTAATGTCCGATCTCGGCGATCATGGATTGCTGCTCGCTGCTGCCGGCGTCGTGGAAACGGGCGTGCCGTTTTCCCCTTCCTGCCAGCGGCCGGATTTCTTCAGCGCTTCGGCGACTTCGGGCGGCATGTATTTCTCGTCGTGTTTGGCCAGCACTTCCGAGGCGGAGAAGGTGCCGTCGGATTCATAGGCGCCTTCGACCACGACGCCCTGGCCTTCGCGGAAGAGGTCCGGCAGCACGCCGCGATAGCTGACCGCGACCGTGTTCTTGAGATCGGTCACGTTGAAGACGATGGTGGCGCCGTCGCCGGTCTTGGTGACGCTGCCGGCCTCGACCAGGCCGCCGAGGCGCACCACCTGGCCGGTCGCCGGCCGCTCCTTGGCGATGTCGCTCGGGCTGAAGAAGAAGACGATGCGGCTCTGGAAGGCATAGAGGGTCAGCCCGACCGCGACGCCCAACAGGCAGAGGCTGGCGACCAGCATGTAGAGTCGCAGCGTCTTGCGCTTCATCCGCTGCTTCATGGCGCCGGGTCCGTGTCTTCCCCGGCTTCGTCTCCCTCGAGGGCGCGCGTCGCCGCGTCGAGCCGGCGCGCCGCCAGCACGAAGGCGCCGACCAGCAGCACGACCGCCAGCGCATAGCTCGGCCAGATGAAGACGGCATAGCCGCCCATGGCGAAATAGCTGCTCATGCGCGCCCGCTTTCCGCGGTCCGGCGCGCCACCGCCTGGGCGCGCGGCACGCGATAGAGCGCGTTCTGGCGGCGCGCCTCCAGCAGCATCGCCTTCATGCGCATGAAGGTCACCAGGAAGAAATAGACCTGGCAGGAGAGCGCCATCACAAAAAGCGGACGCAGCATCGAGGGGTCGATCGAGGGACCGCCCATCTTGAACACGCTCTCGGGCTGATGCAGCGTGTTCCACCAATCGACCGAGAACTTGATGATCGGCACGTTGATCAGGCCGACCACTGCGAGGATCGCGGCGGAGCGTCGCCCGCGCTGTGGATCGTCGAACGCATTCAACAGCGCCCAATGCCCGAGATAGAGAAAGAACAGCAGCAGGAACGAGGTCAATCGCGCATCCCAGACCCAATAGGCGCCCCACATCGGCCGGCCCCAGAGCGAGCCCGAGACCAGCGCCAGCAAAGTGAAGGCGGCGCCGACCGGCGCGGCGGCCTCGGCGGCGACATCGGCCAGCGGGTGCCGCCAGATCAGGGAAGCGGCGGAGGCGGCGCCGACCCAGCAATAGGCGAACATGGCGATCCAGGCGGCGGGCACATGCACGTACATGATCCGCACCGTCTCGCCTTGCTGATAGTCGGGCGGCGAGGCCCAGAGGGCGAGATAGAGGCCGACGGCAAAGCCCAGCACGGTCAGCCCCGCCAGCCAGGGCATCGTCGCATCCGCCAGCCTTAAGAACCTGCGCGGATTGGCAAATCTGTGGAAGGCGGAGCCGGACATGGGCCGGAGTTATACCGGCATCCGGCCTGGGGCAACAGAGATCAAGGTTCCGATCACGCCATCGTGGCGATCCGCCGCGCCGCCGCGTCGTAAGTCTCCCCCGTCTTCGGGGGAGGTTGGCGGGGAGCCCCAGACTCTAAGCCTGCGGCTTGTGGCTCTCAGTCCGGCCAAAAGAAATCGGGCGCCACCCAGGGGTGACGCCCGTTTCCGGAGTTGATCCGATCCCCGCCGAGGCGGAGACCGCAGGGCTATTACATGCCCTTGTTGTAGGTGCCGTGCGGGGCAACCATGACATCGACGCGGCGATTTTCCTGGTTGTCCACGTTGTCCGGCGCATCCTTCGGCTCGCCGATCGCGTCGGTCGCGACGGTGGCGGCGAGCGGAACGCCGGCCTTCTTCATGGCCTCGACGGTCGAGGCGCAACGGCGGCGCGCGAGTTCCTTGTTCGCGCCGGTCGAGCCCTTCGTGTCGGTGTAGCAGTCGATCTGGATGTGCGAGATCGGATACTGGCTGAGGAAGTTGCCGACCTGCGCCAGCTTGCCCGCCTCTTCGTTGGTGATGCGCGAAGAACCGGTGGCGAAGTAGATCGACGCCTTCATCGGGCCGACATCCTGCGGGACGTGGAGCGACTCAAGGTAGGCGAGGCGCGCACGGATCGGATCGAGGATCCGGTTCAGCGCAGCTTCGGCCTTCTTGCGGTGGTCCAGCGCCTCTTCCGAGAGCTGCACGCCCTTCTTGCGGAGCGGCAGGTTCGTGTAGAGGTACGGGGCATCGGCATCGAGGCTCGCCTTGATGTCGGACGCTTCACGCGCCTTGTCCTCGGCTTCGACCAGGTTGTAGAGGAAGTCCCCGAAGTCACCTTCGCGGGTCTGGTCAACGTTGGACTTGATGTTCGACAGATCGGGCTCACGGTTCGGCGCCGCGCAAGCCGTCACGGCCAGGCAGCAGGAACCAAGCAAAAGCAGCTTGAAATCGCGAATCATGGTTTAAGACCCCCTGGGACAATCTTCGGTCAATGCGTTGCGGCGGTTGGCCACGATGGCGCATTAACCGCCGCACACGGCCAAAGATAAGCCGATTCAAAAGGCGGAATCCATGGGGATTCCGGTTTTTAACAGCCGTCTGTGACGGAAAGCACCCGACTGTGGCGTCGCTGCAACAGATCGTTGCAAAATTCCCATTTTGCAAATTTAACCTTGCTGGCCGCTAGACTTGCGCCCCGCGCAAAGCGGCCGCGGTGGCCCAAGGGGTCAGCGCCAGGGCGGCGATGTCGAGCCCGCCGAGAACGAGCCAAGGATCGGTTCCGCCGACACCGAGGCCCGCGTCAAGCCCGGCGGCCCCCAGCACCAGCACCGGTACATAGAGCGGCAGGATCAGGAAGGTGATCAGCACGCCGCCGCGCCGGGCGCCCAGCACCAAGGCCGCGCCCAACCCGCCGAGCAGGGAGAGGATCGGCGTCGAGAGCGCCAGCGACAGCAGCAGCGGTCCATAACCCGCTTCCGGCAGGCGCAGGATCAGGCCGAGGATCGGCGCCGCGATCAGCAGCGGCAAGCCGGTCAGCAGCCAATGCGCCAGCGCCTTGGCCAGCGCCAGCAGCTCCAGCGGCAAGGGCGAGAGCGCGAGCTGGTCGAGCGAGCCGTCCTCGTAATCGGTCTGATAGAGCCGGTCGAGCGAGAGCAAAGCCGCGAGGGCCGCAACGGTCAAGGCGATGCCGCCCGCGAGATGGGAGAGTCGCTCCGGCTCCGGGCCGATCGCGAAGGGGAAGAGCGCGCCCGCCACCAGGAAGAACAGCACCACGACCAGGGCATCGACGCCTTGGCGCAAACCGAGCCGAAGATCGCGGCGCACCAGCGCGAAGAACCCGCTCATGCCGCGATCCCCTCGAGCGCCAGGCGCCGCACATCCGGCAATGCGAGCACCTCATGGCTGGAGAAGACGACGATGCCGCCGCGTGCGCGGCACTCCGCGACCAGTTCGCTGAAGAGCGCGATGCCGTCGCTGTCGAGCGCCGCGGTCGGCTCATCGAGCAGCCAGAGTGCGGCCGGCGCCAGCAGCAGGCGCGCGAGCGCCAGGCGTCGCCGCTGCCCCGCCGATAAGCGCCGGCCCGCGGCCTCGCGCAGCCGCGCAAGGCCGACGCGTTCCAGCGCCGGCGCCACAGTGTTATGCGGCGCATCCCAATACTCGGCCCAGAATCGGAGATTCTCCGCGACGGAGAGATGCGGCTTCACCGCATCGAGATGGCCGAGATAGCGCAGCCGCGCGCGATGCGCCTCGCGATCGGCGGCGATCGGTGCGCCGCCCCAGGCGATCACGCCGTCGACCGGCTCCAACAATCCGGCCATCAATCGGAGCAGGCTCGACTTGCCGCTGCCGTTCGGGCCGGCGAGCCACAGCGCCTCGCCGGCATCCGCGGCGAAGTCGAGATCCTCGAAGACCGGGATCTCGCCGCGCCAGCAGGCGAGGCCGTTACCTTGGAAGAGAGACATCGGAGGAAGCAAGGCCCGCGCGGATCATGATCGCGGGCGACACTACGCGAGCCGCCGGCCTGGATCAAAGCGGCAGCGATCGAGGGATGCGCGGGATCAAGGGAGGATGGGCGGACGCCGCGCCCCAAGGGGATGGGATGGGCGCGGCGTCTTGCCCTCTTCGGGAGCGTCGCTCGGGGGTAACACGACGCTCGCCGGTTCGGCCTCTTACGGCGCAGTTCGAGGTCTACGCCGTCGTTCAGGGGCGTGACGACGGTGGGCCGTCACCGTTCAAACAGAGGGGATGATCTCTGTCCGGCGACGACCGTCGCAGGCCCGTAGGGCTGCAATACGACCGGAATACGGCAAAATTGTGATTCCGGGCCAATGACAGGTAGGGCTAGGCCAAAATTTCCCTTGGATTCCCGGGCCTTCCGCAAAGTCCCTATGGGGTGTAGAAAACGCGTGATATAGGGTAAATGCGACCTCGGGCCCGATCGGCCGTCGACTCCGCGCCGATTCGCAAAATGCAGATTCCCGCCCGGCTCCGGGGCGTTTTCCCCTCGCGTCCGCCCCGGGGGCCGTTCTTGGGGGCCGTCGCGACCCTGACGGAGACGACAAGTGCCTGCCGGACTGAACTCCCTGAAAACCCGCAAGACCTTGAAGGTCGGAACGCGGTCCTACGACTATTTCAGCCTGAAAGCCGCCGAGAAGACGCTCGGCGATCTTTCGAGCCTGCCCAACTCCATGAAGGTCCTGCTGGAGAACCTGCTGCGCTACGAAGACGGGCGCACGGTCACGGTGGATGACGTGAAGGCGATCGCCGCCTGGCTCAAGGCGCGGAAATCGACCCGCGAGATCGCCTATCGCCCGGCGCGGGTGCTGATGCAGGACTTCACCGGCGTCCCCGCCGTGGTCGACCTCGCCGCCATGCGCGAGGCGATGCAGAAGCTCGGCGGCGATGCGACCCGGATCAATCCGCTCTCGCCGGTCGATCTCGTCATCGACCATTCGGTGATGGTCGATTTCTTCGCCGGGCCTGGGGCCTTCAAGAAGAATGTCGAGCTCGAATACGACCGCAACGGCGAGCGCTACGCCTTCCTGCGCTGGGGCCAGACCGCGTTCAACAATTTCCGCGTGGTGCCGCCCGGCACCGGCATCTGCCACCAGGTCAATCTCGAGCAT
>DASZYM010000349.1:0-3819 GCA_035545355.1 Dongiaceae bacterium | reverse complement strand
ACGGTGAGCTGGCGCAGCATCACGGTGATGATCTGCGAGAGCCGGCGGCTGGATTTGAGCTGGCGGTTGCGGGAGAGGAGGATGTAGTTCGGCTCCTTCTCGCCGCGGAGCACGACCTTGGTGACGGTGAAGACCGGCTGTTCCTGGCTGCGGCGGAAGATCGAGAAGATCGCCATGTTGGAGCGGTGGTCGATGGCGTAATCCCGCCAGATGCCGCGGGCGACCTGCCGGCTATAGGCGCCCAGCAGGTGGTTGAGATCGTCGCGGTCGAAGAACACGCGCCCTTCGCGACGGTACTCCGAGAGAAGCAGTAACTGCGCCAAACGGACTCCCTGTTACGCGGGGCGACTCGGCTGATACCCGCGCTTCCCGGTGCGAATCATTGCATCATTCGATTCGATCCGTCCAGAGTCCCGCACCCGATGTTCGCTCCGATCAGGGCGCATTATAGACGCTGGTCTCCGAGGTATGGGTCGCGTCCGGCTGGTCGTAGCAGGCGACGCCGCCCCGGGTTTTGTAGCAGTCCCCGAGATAGGGCCGATGCAGTTTCGCGTCCGCTTGGGCAAGCTCGGCATCGCTCCTGCAATATTTGCCGCCGTCCTTGACCGATCGGAGCACGCTGCAATCCTCGCCGGTCACCCAGGAGGCGATGTGATCGGACGCGGTCTTGCCGGTCTGATTGAGCGATACGCCTTCGACGCCGGCCGCAATGGCCAGCGGCGGCACCACTTCCGGAACGCCGCACCCGCTGAGGCCGGCGCCGAGCCCCGCCAGCAGCGCCAGCGCGACGCCGATATTGATGCGCATGCCGGCGCACCGCCCGGCAAAAAGAACCGTCATCGTCCTGCCCTTCCGATCGATCCGGTAAGGTGAAGCAAGAAGCGTTCCATCGCCGATCTTCCGAGCCCTGACAGCATGTTAGCAGGCCGGTTTTGTTACCGAAGGTCGGTTTGCACTGCCGGGGCCACTTCGCTATGTTACCGCGCGATTTCGACCGGCGGCGGAGTCCGCTCCGTTTGCTCTCGACACCAAGGTGTTCTAAGTGGCTGATATTTTTCAGGAAGTTGAAGAGGACCTGAGGCGCGACAAGGCCCTCGTCTTCTGGAAGAAGTATCAGAATCACATCCTTGGCGCGGTCATCCTGGTCATCGCCGTTACGGCCGGAATTTCCGGGTGGAGGGCCTATCGCCAGCACCAGATCGAAGCCAGCGGTACCGCCTATCTCCAGGCGATGGAAGCGCTGGAACGCGACCCCAAGGCCGCCGGGCCGCAGCTCGACACCCTGGCCAAGGGCGGCACCGGCTTTGCCGTGCTCGCGCGCTTCCAGCAGGCCAACCTGGCGCTGAAGGGCGGGGACAAGGCCAAGGCCGCCCAGCTTTTCCAGGACATTGCCGGCGACGGGTCGGTCGATAAGGCGATGAAGGACATGGCCGCGATCCTGGGCGGCCTCGCGCTGCTCGACCTCGGCAAGAACGACGACGCGTCGAAGCTGGTCGCGCCGTTGACCGGCGACAACCAGCCCTATCGCTTCTCCGCGCTGGAGATCCAGGGCCAGGCGGCCTTCGCCGCGGGCGACAAGAAGAAGGCGAAGGAGATCTTCACCCAGCTGAAGCAGCTCGGCCAATTGCCGACGGCGCCGCAGAGCGTCATCCAGCGCGCCGAGCTCATGCTGAACCGGCTGCAGGACTAGAGGGATCGTGGCAACCGGGATGACGGCACGGCGCTTCGGTCTTGGTCTGCTGGCGCTGCTTTTTGCTGCGGCCCTTGCCGGCTGCGGATCGAGCAAGGTGCCGCTGCCCGGCGAGCGCGTCTCGGTGCTGCAGCTCAACAAGGAGCTGACCGTCGATCCGTCGCTCGACCAGACGCCGGTGCGGCTGCCCAAGCCCTATGTGAACCAGGACTGGCCGCAGGCCGGCGGCAACCAGGCCCATGCGATGTATCACCTGGAGGCCGCCACCAGCACCTTGAAGCAGATCTGGAGCGCCAGCGTCGGCAGCGCCGCCGACAGCTCGAACCGGCTGCTGGCCGAGCCGGTGATCGCCGACGGCAAGGTCTTCACCCTGGATTCCGAGAGCCTGGTGCGGGTCTTCGATGCGCAGACCGGCAAACGCGTGTGGCAGAACGACCTGACCCCGGATACCGACGACGACGATCTGTTCGGCGGCGGCATCGCGGTCGCCGAGGGCAAGGTCTTCGTCACCACGCCCTTTGCCAAGGTGCTGGCGCTCGACGAGAAGTCGGGCAAGAAGGTCTGGGAGGTCGATGCGCCCTCGCCGATGCGGGCACCGCCCGCCGTCAGCGACGGTCGGCTCTTCACCGTCACCATCGACAACCAGCTCGTGGTCTATGCGACCGATGACGGCCGCCGGCTCTGGTCGAATACCGGCGTCGAAGAGGCCGCGGGCTTCCTCGGCGGCGCGACCCCGGCGGTGCTCGGCGATGTCGTCGTGGCCGCCTATACCTCGGGCGACCTGCTCGCTTTCGACGTGGTGACCGGCCGCACGCTCTGGAGCGACAACCTCGCCGGCCGCCAGGGCGGCAATGCGGTGGCCGCGCTGACCGATATCCGCGGGCGCCCGGTGATCGACCGCGACCGCGTGATCGCGATCGGCAATGGCGGCGTCATGGCGGCGATCGATCTCCATCGCGGCGGCCGCATCTGGGATAACGGCATCGGCGGCACCCAGCAGCCTTGGGCCGCCGGCGACTTCGTCTATATCGTGACCTCCAGCAGCGAGGTCATCTGCCTCACCCGCGATGACGGCCGGATCAAATGGGTGGTCTCCCTGCCGCCCTTCGAGGACATGGAGGACAAGGAGGACCCGATCTACTGGTCCGGTCCGGTCCTGGTCTCCGACCGCCTGCTGGTCACCGGCTCGAACGGGATGGCGCTGGCCTTCTCGCCCTATACCGGGAAGCTGCTCGGCAAGCAGACGCTGCCGGACCGCTCCCATCTGCCGCCGGTCGTCGCCAACCAGACGGTCTACATCCTTTCCGACGACGCCGACCTGATCGCCCTGCGATGAGACGGCATAGAGCATTTCACCCGGCGGAGCAGTTTGCACCGCCGGTGTTTTCAACGCGCGACTCCGAGATAGTCCCATTGGGATAGACTGAAGAATGCCGAAACGTACCGACATCCAATCGATCCTGATCATCGGCGCCGGGCCGATCGTCATCGGCCAGGCCTGCGAGTTCGACTATTCCGGCGCCCAGGCCTGCAAGGCGCTGAAACAGGAGGGCTACCGGGTCATCCTGGTGAACTCCAATCCGGCGACGATCATGACCGATCCCAATCTCGCGGATGCGACCTATGTCGAGCCGATCACGCCGGACGTGGTGGCGAAGATCCTGGAGAAGGAAAGGCCCGATGCGGTGCTGCCCACGATGGGCGGCCAGACTGCGCTCAACACCGCGATGGCGCTGGAGAAATCCGGCAAGCTCAAGCAGCTCGGCATCGAGCTGATCGGCGCCAATGCCCGCGCCATCGACATGGCCGAGGACCGGTTGCTGTTCCGCCAGGCGATGGACCGCATCGGGCTGGAAAGCGCGCGCGGCAATCTCGTCAGCTCGCTCGACGAGGCGCTGAAGGTGCTGGATTATGTCGGCCTGCCGGCGATCATCCGGCCGAGCTTCACCCTCGGCGGCACCGGCGGCGGCATCGCCAACACGAAGGAAGAGTTCGTCAAGATCGTCACCGGCGGCCTGCAGGCCTCGCCGGTCGGCGAGGTGCTGGTCGAGGAATCGGTGCTCGGCTGGAAGGAGTTCGAGATGGAGGTGGTCCGCGACAAGGCGGACAACTGCATCATCATCTGCTCG
>DASZYM010000348.1:0-10155 GCA_035545355.1 Dongiaceae bacterium | reverse complement strand
CCGGACAATCTCTGCACCAACGGCGAGGACATCGTCTTCTCCTCGGGCAACCAGCTCTTCTCGCTCGCAGCCGGCGGGGAAGCGCACGAGATCTCGCGCTTCAACACGGCGGTGACCGCCTTGGCCTTCTCGCCCGCGGGCGAGCTCGCGATCGCGCTCGAAACCGGCGTGCTGCGGCTGATGACGCGCGAGGGCGTGCTGCGCGACCTGGTCTCGCCGGCGAAGCTCGGCTGCGTCACCGCGCTGGTCTTCGATGCCAAGGGCGCGCTCTATCTCGCGCAAGGCTCGGCCCGGCATGCGGCCGGCGACTGGGCCGTCGATCTCATGGAGAAGAACGCCGAAGGCTCGGTCTGGCGCATCGATCCCGCGACCGGAACCGCCTCGGCGCTCCGCCAGGGCCTCGCCTTCCCCAACGGCCTGCTGGTGCAGAACAACGGATCCGGGCTGGTGGTTGCCGAAGGCTGGAAGCATCGCCTGATCGGCGTCTCCGGCGACGGCAGCCGCGCGCCGGATCCGATCCTGAGCAAGCTGCCCGGCTATCCCGCGCGCCTCAGCCCGAGCGGCGATGGCGGCGCCTGGCTGGCTTTGTTCGCACCGCGCAACCGGCTGATCGAGTTCACCTTGCTGGAAGACACCTATCGCGAGCAGATGATGCGCGACGTGCCGCGGGAATACTGGATCGCGCCGGCGCTCGCCTCCGGCGCCAGCTTCCTCGAGCCGCTGCAATGCGGCGGCGTCCGCACCATGGGCGTGCACAAGCCCTGGTCGCCCACGCGCTCCTACGGCCTCGTGGTCAAGCTCGACGCCGCCCTGCGCCCGACCGCCAGCTATCACAGCCGCGCCAATGGGCGGCGCCATGGCGTGACCTCGGTGGTCGAGGCCGGCGGCCGGGTCTTGGCCGCGTCCAAGGGCGGCAACGCCATCCTCGACTTGACCGACGCCGTCGGATCGGAGCACCGCGCATGACCGCGCCCATCGCCGCACCTGGGATCCCCATCGTGGAGATGAAGCAGATCACCAAGCTCTATCGCGGCGTGCCCGCGGTGAAGGCGGTGGACTTCGATCTGCAAAAGGGCGAGATCCACGCCCTGCTCGGCGAGAACGGCGCCGGGAAGTCCACCCTGACCAAGGTGATGGCTGGCGTGGTCGAGGCGACCAGCGGCACCATGACCCTCAACGGCAAGGAGGTGCGCTTCGCCACGCCCTTCGAGGCGCTGGAACAGGGCATCGCCATGGTGTTCCAGGAGACCAGCCTCGTCCCCTCGATGACCGTGGCGCAGAACCTCTATCTCGGCGGCGAGAAGTTCCTCAACCGCCTGCGCGGCATCTACATCTCGGCGCAGCAATTCCTGCAATCGCTGAACTTCCCGGTCGATCCGACCGCGATCGTCTCGACCCTCGGCGCCGCCAAGCGGCAGATGGTGGAGATCGCCCGCGCCGTCCATCACAATGCCGCGGTCATCATCTTCGACGAGCCGACCGCCTCGCTGACACCCGAGGAGAAGCGCCACTTCTTCGCGCTCATGCACCGGCTGAAGGCGCGCGGCGTCTCCATCGTCTTCATCAGCCACGCGCTGGAAGAAGCGCTGGCGCATGCCGACCGCATCACCATCCTGCGCGACGGCGAGTTGGTCTCGACCGGCCCGGCCAAGGAGTTCGACCGCGAGAAGATCGTCCGCGCCATGGTCGGCCGCACCTTGTCGGAGGAGATCTACAACAAAAGGCGCACCGCCGAGGAGATCCGCAAGCCCGGCCAGCGCGTGCTCTCGGTGCAGGACATCTCCATGGGCGCCATGGTGCAGAACACGTCCTTCTCGGTCTATGAGGGCCAGATCACCGGCGTCTTCGGCCTGATCGGCTCCGGCCGCACCGAGACCTTCAAGGTGGTCTCCGGCATCTACAAGCGCGATTTCTTCGGCGGCGGCGATATCGAGCTCCAGGGCAAGCCGGTGCGCTATTACGTGCCCCGCGAGGCGGTGCGCGACGGCATCATCTATGTGACCGAGGACCGCAAGACCGAGGGTTTCTTCGAGACCATGTCGATCGCGGAGAACCTCTACTCCGCTTTGCTCGCCGCCGGCCTGGAGAAGCGGCCCTATGTCAGCTATCGCGAGATGCACGCGCTCTCCAAGGAGTGGAGCGGCCGGCTCAACGTGAAGGCGATCAACGACAATGCCCGGGTGGTCGAGCTTTCCGGCGGCAACCAGCAGAAGGTCGTGATCGGCAAGGGCCTGATCCAGAAGCCGAAAATCGTGATCTTCGACGAGCCGACCCGCGGCGTCGATGTGGGCGCCATCGCCGAGATCCACCAGCTCATCAACCGCCTGGCCGACGAGGGCCTGGCGGTGATCGTGATCTCCTCCTACCTGCCCGAGGTGATGAACCTCTCCGACCGCATCCTGGTCTGCCGCCAGGGCCGCATCGTCGAGGAGTTCGCCCCGACCGAGGCGACCCAGGAGAAGATCATGTACGCGGCGGTGCACTGAGCGCGCCGGCATCCCCTCCAGCGCGTGCATTCCCCTGGCTGCGGAGCCAGTCCAGCACCGCCAGCGCATCCAGCCGCTTCTGGTCGACCGCGTTGTCGCGCAGCCATTGCAGCGCCGTCGCCGCCTCCGCTGCCGTCAGTTCCGCGGTCCGGCGTACGATCTCCGGATAGGTGCGCTCGCGGTAGTGGATGCGCTTCGCCGTCGCCGCCAGGGCCTCGACCTTGGCCCGCGGCAGCACGGCCTGCTCGCGCATCCGCCGGAAGGTCGGCTCGATATTCACCCAGGGCTCGGTCAGCGGCAGATAGTTCAGCTCTTCCGGCGCATGGAGCTCGGCCAGCTCGGTCGCGCCGCCCATCCCGCCGCTCGCGCAGCGGCGATAGATCTCGCCGATGCCGATCATGCCGAAGGCGCTGCATCCCGCCGCGCATAGCGCGCCCATGCCGGCGCCGCCGGCGACGCGGATGCCGAGCGAGAGCGCATAGCGGATGTCCTCGTGCCACGTCGCGGCGCCCTGGTCGGCCAGGGCATCGACCAGGCCGATCGCGCTGGCGCCCGCGCGCGCCGCGCGTGCGATGTCGCCGCAGCGGGCGGGACCGCGCCAATCGACGTCGGCTCGATGCCGCCGGAGAAAGACCAGGTCCCGATGCAGGCTCGGCCCGGCGAACAGGACTCTCATCGCGGTCTTCTCAAGCCACGTTCCCCCGGCCGCTGCTGCTTCGCGAAACTAGGCGGAAGGGCGTGACTGGGGCGTGAATACGCCCCGGGCCTCTACAACCTGGGGTGAAAACCGCGATTCAGGTGAGGCCGGCGAGGCGCAGGCCGTCGATCAGGTGGTCGGTATCGGCGCGGTTCCGGTTGGGCACGAGGGCCCGCACGCTCTCGACCTCGAACCTCGGATAGGTCTCGCGGACCAGCCGGCTGTAGCGCCGGGCAAGGTCGCGGTCGCCGATCCTGGCCGCGCAGGCGGAAAGCAGCCGCCCGGTGGCCGGGTTCCCTTCCATCGGCCGCACCGCGTCGAGTGCCGCCTGGTATTCGCCGAGCTGGAAGTGGATGCTGCCCAAGGTCCAGATATAGTCGTCGGGCTGGACCGGATTGAGCTCCATCGCGCGGCGGGAGAGCGGCAATCCCCGCTTCGGCTCGCCGCAATGCGCCAGCGCATCGGCATAGTCCGAGAGGATGTCGGCATCGCCGGGGTTGAGCGCGAAAGCGGCTTCGAACGCGGCGAGACTCTCGTCGTACCGGCGGAGATAGAGGCAGGCGCGTCCGATCCCGCGCATCGCGCGGCCGTCGCTGGGATCCAGCTCCCGAGCCCGTCTCGCCAGATCGACCGCCTGCTGCAGGAGATCGGGCTCCGAGATGCCGCGCACCAGCGATTCCTCGCTGACGGCGCGGGCCATGCCGGTCAGCGCCAGCGGGTAATCGGGGACCTGCGCCATCGCCTGCTTGAACAGCTTCATCGCGCGGCGGATCGACTGGAGATCGGCCCTGCGGAGCAGCCGCTGTCCTTGGGCGCAGAGCGCATAGGCGGTCGCATGGTCCGAGGTCATGGCGAGCTGCGCCTGGCGCGTGTCGATCACCTCGACCAGTGTGCCGACCATCAACTGGATCAACCGATCCAGCGTGTCCCCGACCGTGGGCGACGTGAACTCCGGATTGGTGCCCCAGAGCACCTCCGCATTGCCGGCATCGGAGAGCCGGACCGCGAGCCGATAGCCCTGCCCCGCCGGCATCAGCGACAGCGAGACCGTGTAGTCGATGTCGAAGACCGAGAGGCCGGCTTCGCGGCAGTTCTCGGCGAGCGTCATGACGCCCGGCGCCGGCGCCGTCACCACGGTGAAACGGCGGAACCGGGTCAGGCCCACGGTGATGTCCTCGGCCAAGCTGGCGGCGAGGCGCGCGAAGGTCTCGCCGGGACCGGCCGCCACCGGCGACAGGACCATGACCACCGGCACCTCCCGGCCCGGTCGGGCATCCATGGGCGCGGGTCTCTTCGCCGCATTGCCGGCCCGCGATGCCTCGCGATCGCGAAGCTCGGCCGCGAGCGCAAGCGTCCGGCGGTCGGGCTGCACGCCGAGCTCGGCCGCCAGGATCCGCTTGCAGCGGCCGAAGAGCCGCAGCGCGAAACCCCGCTCGCCGCGCGCGATGCAGATCCGCATCATGCTGCGATAGGCCGCTTCCTCGGTCTGATCGATGTCGAGGATGTGGCCGGCAAGGCGCCATTGCGCATCGGCGTGCTCGGGCGCCGGCTCGACCTCCAGCAGCCGGCGGCCGGCTTCCAGGAAAAGCTGCCGCATCTGCTCGCGGCGGGCATCCAGCCATTCGTCGAGCGCCGCCTCGCCGAAGGAGATGCCTTCGAGCAGCGGGCCGCGCCACAGATCGGCCAGCGCCGCGCAGCCTTGCGCGACGCTGCCGGCAGGCGCGTCGAGCACCGAGAGGAAATCGGCATAGTCGACCCGGCAGTCCGGCGTCAGCCCGACCGCCTCGCCGTCGATCGAGAGCAGCGCGATCCCGGCGGTCTGCTCGACGCGATGGATCCGCGCGACCAACTGCCGAAGGCTGGCATTGGCCTTGTCGCGATCCGAATCGGCCCAGAGGATGGTGCGGATCTGGCTGCGCGGGACATGACGGCCCCCGGCCCAAGCGAGGATCGCCACCAGGACATAGGCCTTCTCGGGCAGCGGCTGGTCCTGGCCGGCTATCTCGAAGCGCGGCGACCCCAGCAGTCTGATCTCGGCACTCGGCACTCTTCCGCTCCCCATCTGAGCCCGATCAAGAGACGCAGCCGCGGCATTGTCAACACAAGCCATCGAATCACCTGGCTATAGGATCAAATGACCAATCCCGAGATGGATGCCGTGATGTCGATCAGCGCATCCGGTCGATCAGAGTCCTTTCACGGGCCGGTCACGGTGGACTTGCTTTTGTTGCATGGACGGTCCGGGCGGGTCGGACCGGAGATCAAGCAGTGGAGGGGGATATGCACATCAACAAGGTCGAGACGACGCGGCACCCGATCGGCAAGCGGAGCAACGGCAAGCACCCGATCGTCGTGCGCAGCTCGGGCAGGAGCAGCGACACGCGGGTCTTCCAGCACGCGTTGAAGGCGCTGAGCACCGCCTATGCGCGGGTGGCGATGATGCTCGACGATGCGCTGGAGCGGTCGGATACCGGTCTCTCCCAACTTGCGGCGCTCGGCGCGAACTATGCCTGGGTCTCCGACCGGCGGCGGCTGGTGAACACCTTCCTGGAATCCGAGCCGGCGATCCTGGCTTACGCCTACAGCGACTGCCGGCGGCCGGACCAGATCCGCTCGCTGGCCGAGACCGCCGCCGAACTTGCGCGCGAGCGCAACACGCTGACCTCGGCGCTCGGCCTGCTCAACTACATCGACCTCGAGCTCGGCTGGGCCGACGGCGAAGGCCGCCTCGCGGTCGGCTAGCAAACGTATATCCCCGGCGGCGCGGTCCGATCGCGTCGCCGGCATCGGCCTTCAACCGGCGAGCAGCGACTTCGTGCCCAAGCCGGCCAGGCCGCGCGTGACGCTGCCGTTCGCGGGCAGCAGCGGAATGATGCAGGCCTGCAGGGCGTGATAGATGTCCGGCCTGCCGGTGAAGACGCGATTGACCTGCGCGAGGTCGGCATCGAGCTCCGGGATCCAGCCGCCGAAGCGCCGATCGATGACGTGATTGTTCACGAAGGACCAGATCCCGCGATACCAGCGCTCGAAAGCGGGATCGCCGTCCACCTTGCCCAGGACCGCGGCGGCGCCGATCCCTTCGGCGCAGGGCCACCAGTAGCGATCGGCCTGATCGGGACGGTCGTCCCAGGTCAGCGTGTAATAGAAGCCGCCCCCCTGCTTCGCCCAGCCGATCTCGACGGTCTTCAGGAACAGGCCCTTGGCGGCCTCGAGCATCCAGGCATGGGCGCGGCCGCCCAATTCCCAGAGCTGCACCAGCAACCGGCTCCATTCCAGCGCATGGCCCGGCGTGGTGCCGCGCGGGCGGAACATCGGATCGCCGGCATAGTCGCGATCGACCCGCCATGACGCATCGAAATGCTCGGCCACCCGCCAGCCCTGCTGCCGCGCATGGCGGTCGATGATCAGGCCGGCGATGCTCTCCGCCATGCCGAGATAGCGGCGATCCCCGGTCGCCTCGAAGGCGGCCATCAGCGCCTCGGTCAGGTGCATGTTCGAGTTCTGGCCGCGATAATCGCCGAGCGGCCGCCAATCGGCCGCATATTCCTCCGTAGTGGCGCCCGCCGCCTTGTCCCAGAAGCGCGAGAGCAGGACATCCATCACGTCCTGCAGCAGGCGGTCGGCGTCGGGATGGCCGACCGTCTTCGCCGAAGACGCCGCGAGGATGACGAAGGCATGGCCATAGGCCTGCTTGGTGGCGTTCGTGGGCTTCTCGTCATCGACGCCCCAGAAATACCCGCCGTGCTTGGGATCGCGATGCCGCTCCCAGAGGAAGCGCATGCCGTGATCGATGCTCCGCTCCGCGCCCGGCAGGCCGAGGAGATGGCCGATCGCCGCGCAATGCACCATGCGCGTCGTCTCGTGCAACTGGCGCTCGACCCCGGCATGGCCCGGCCGGGGCGGGTTGGGCGTGCCGTCATCGGCCAGGGTGAAGAAGCCGCCGGCCGGGTTGAAGGACGGCGCCAGGAAGAAATCGAACAGCGCGAGCGCCTGCGACACCAGCCAGTGCCGATGCACCGGACGGTCGAGGAATTTCGGCCCGCCGGTCCCGATCCATTCGGCGTGTTCCGCTGCAAGCGCCACTGCTTCACCCTTCCAGTCCGTTCATCTGCGATGCGGCGTGCATAATGTCCCATGCAGTTCCTGGGTCAACGCCTCGATGCGCGCGGTCAACTGCTGAGTCATTTCGGTGAGACGCGTGTTCTGCTGCAGGAGCTCGTGCATGGCCGTGGCATGTTCCGCGGCGAGGATCTGACGCTGCTCCATGGCCCGCGCCAGATCCTCGCGATGCTGCGCGTCGGCTTCCGCATGCGCCTTGTCGCGGTCCGACTGGCGGGTCTGCGCCAGCAGGATCAGCGGCGCCGCATAGGCCGATTGCAGGCTGAAGGCCAGGTTGAGCAGGATGAAGGGATAGAGGTCGAACTTCACCACGCCGGCGAGGTTCAGCCCGATCCAGAGCAGGACCACGATGGTCTGCGTGACCAGGAAGGTCGGCGTGCCGAAGAACCGCGCGAAGGCCTCCGCCTTCAGGGCGAACCAGTCGTCGCCGAAGGTCGATTGCAGATGCGCATGCGGCAGATGAAAGCGGAAGTGATGGCGAGCGGACTTCGTCCGGCTCGTGTCGGAGGTGGGCGCGTCTGGACTCATCGGTCTCCCCGTTGCTGGCTGTGCGGCCGACGGCGAAGGACGTCGTTCACGACGATCGCCGGGCCGCGGCGGTGAAGGCTCGGATTATACGTCGGGCGTTGTCACGGTCTGCAGCGGCATCATCGGCGGCCGCGATGGGCACTCTCGCCGGCTTCGAGGAAGCCAGTTTCCTTGCAGGCGTCTGGCGCCGGCGCGCTTCGGCGCGACACGACATCCGATCGATCGCGCATCCGTAGGCGGGATGACTTATGCGATCTTCGCCTTTACGGCCTCCACCCGTTCAGAGGGGCGTCGTGGTGCGCCAAGCCTATGACAATGAACGCCTCCACCTCGTCCGAGAGGTCGGCATCGATTCTTCATCCCTGTAAAGGTCCAGTCCAGGTTCGCGCATGCGGAAGCGCATGGGAGATTGCCCCATCGGTCGCTGCCATTTCTTTTTGAACAGGAGCGGCACTCAGTGCCGAAAAACAAACCCGGCGCAGCCGGCCACATCGGGAAAAAGTATAGTTCACTTTTCGTTCTAATGCAAGCGCAGATGCATCGCGGGCGCGATGCGCCGTGACTTCGCGCCGATATCGTCGCGCAGGATCGGCTCGCTGCGCCATCGATTGGTCCGGTTCGAATTCGAGACGTGCATCGAACGGAAGCAGCAACGAACAACTGCCGCCACGAACCTCGCGCACCAAGTCGGCCGCGTGGAACCGAGGTAGGTGGGGTCCCTTGGTCGGCATATCCGATCGCTCGCCGCCGCGGCGGCGCGATTGCGGATAGCCCGACACGCGACGTTCCCCGCGCAGCCATGCGGTGCATGTGCGCCGGGACGATCCGGTGCGGCGACGCATCAGACTTTGAAGGAGCTTGGATCATGCATACTTGGATGAAGCGCGCTTCGCTGACGAGCGCGGTGACCGGCCTGCTTCTCGGCGGCTCGATCGCCGCCTTCGGACAGGCCGCGACCCAGAACCAGACGACCACCCCGGGCGGGTGCACGAGCGGGAACGCCGCCGAGATGTCCGCCTGCCAGAACATGCAGGGCAGCCAGCAGCTTGATTCCACCGTCGGCAACGGCGGGACGCCGGGCGCTCAGGTCGCGCCGGGCAATATCGGCACGAACGGCGTCAACACGCCTTCGACCGCCGGCAAGGTCGGACACTCCACCGAAAATCCGACGAACGGCACCAGCACGACCAACAGCGTCAACGGTTCGACCAATAACGGGGCGAACGGCAACGGCACGAACAATGCCAGCGGCACGAACAACGCCAATGGCACGAACGGTGCCAACGGTTCGGGTGGCAGCAGCGGATCGAGCGGCAACTAGCAAGGCACGCTGAATGCAATCCAGGTCTCCGCCGTCAACGCGGCGGAGACCATTTCCTCGATCCATTCTGTAGCTGTTGCTCTGACTAGAGCAGCGTGTGCCCGATCGGCTCGTTCCGATCGTCTGCGAAGGCGGGGCATACCCAAATTCAAAGTCCGTTGCGCTTAGTTCTTGCCGCCGGATTTGCCCTTGCCGCCGCCAGCTTTGCCTGACGAGCCTTGCCCGCCGGAAGAGGCGGACGATCCTTTGGATTTGCCCGATGAACCGCTCGCTTTCCCCGACGCGCCGTTCGAGGCACCACTCGACGCCGACGCTCCGCCCGCCTGGCTCGACGATCCGCTTGCGCCCGCCGATGCGGATGCACCGCTCGATGCGGAGGCGCCACCAGACTGGCTTGACGATCCGCTTGCGCCCGCCGACGCGGACGCACCGCTCGATTGACCGGAAGAGCCGCTCGACGCGGAGGCCCCGCTTGCGCCGGACGATGCGGACGCACCGCTCGATTGACCAGACGCACCGCTCGATGCCGACGCGCCGCCTGATTGGCTCGAGGCCCCGCTTCCGCCGGAAGACGCGGACGCACTGCTCGATTGACCTGAAGAGCCGCCCGACGGGCTCGACGATCCGCTCGGGCCGGACGATGCCGATGAGCCGCTCGATTGACCTGAAGAACCGGTCGACGCGGCCGAACCGCTCGCCGGGCTCGACGACGCGCTCGGACCGGACGATGCCGACGTGCCGCTCGATTGATCCGAAGAACCGGCCGCCCCGGACGCGCCGTCGGACTGGCTCGACGATGCGCTCGGGCCGGACGATGCCGACGGATCGCTCGATTGATCCGAAGAGTCACTCGATCCGGACATGCCGCTCGCCTGGCTCGACGAGCCGCTCGACGGATCCGACGATTGACCGGCTCCCGATGCGCCGCTCGACAGTGCGCTCGGCTTCGCCGATGGCCCGGTCAATCCCGATAAACCGCTCGATGGATTCGACAGTCCGGTCAG
>DASZYM010000347.1:0-11116 GCA_035545355.1 Dongiaceae bacterium | reverse complement strand
ATACTGTGCAATCGATCATTGGACGAAATTTCGGTCTCCGGATCTCCGCCCCTTTCTCTCGCTTTCATGAGAATTTCAAGCCGGCGGGCATCATCTCTAATACGCTGAACGGAGTGCGTCCGCCGAGTGCCTCATCCATCGGGCGCTGGCTGAGAACAAGCGAGAGCCTCGACTATTGCCGTTCGCTCTGGCCTGCGATTAGGTCCGACGTAAAATGGGTTTGTGACCGTTTCGACTATGACTTCCACGAAATTTCAGCCTGCCTTGGGTAAAGCATGCACGTCTCTCCGTCTTCTGGATCCGGTACTCGTGAGCAACAATGTCTCGCTTGCCGTCCCGTGGCAAACGGCCGTGAATGTGTTGGACGGTGCATGGTCTAGCACCCATCCTACAAGGCTCTGCATCCCACCGCGACAATCTTGGATTGAGCTCAAGGCAGGCGTCGTGTTCCAGGCCAATGTTTTGGGCATGCGTCAGATCTACTCGCGCCAAAATGGATCTGACCGAAGGTCGGAAGGATATCGAGCGGGATATATGAGCCATACCAGCCCGCCTGGGCTAGCTGGGTCGAATTATCTGTCGTTTGTCGCTTGTAGCGGAATCATGTCGGTCGAACCCGGAGACTACTTCGAACTAATGGTCTACCAGGACTCTGGTTCAGAACTGTGGCTCGGTGGTGACTCCGAGTCGAGCTTCGGCGGTTCGGTGTTTTTTGAGGCCAAGTTCTGGCAATAGCCGAGTGCCGGCAGGAATTCGCCGTGAAGTTGCGCCTGCTCGAGCTCTGTCGTACGATTCGCAATCGGAGAAGGTCCGTTTGATTGTGGAGTCGTGCGTTGCAGCGTCTGAGTTTTCCTCTGGCCGTCCCGATCGAGAACTCGGATGGTACACAGGTTATCGATTTCTCTGATGTTGAGCACTGGCGCGAAGTCTATGTAGCTAAGGATCCGGCGAAGCTTCGTCCAATAGGACTCGATGGCATTTTGGACGAAGACCACCATCGAACTTATGGCCGGCCCTGGGTGCTCGGGCGGTACTGTTTCGATTATTTGGTACGGCAGGGCCTAAGGCCCTCCGACAAGGTTCTTGATCTGGGTTGCGGCACCGGCCGCGTCGGTGTCTGGCTGATTCGATACCTTGATCCGGGCAACTACTTTGGCATCGACAGTCACTTGAAGAGCCTGGTGGCATTCGCAGGTTATGAGATAGTTTTGCACGACCTGGGATCAAAGAAGCCCAGGTTAATGTACAATGATCAGTTCGCCGTCGATGCTTTCGGAACTAACTTTGACTTGTGCTTCGAGCTGTCCGTAGTTAGTCGGGAGAATGTTGGATACGCCTATACAAAGGTGGCCGAGATGATGAAGCCGGGCGGGCGTTGCTTCTATCTCAATCAGGACTGGAAGTTTCAGGGCGACCAGCTGAAAGAGCTCGGCTTTCGCCGGATGCAAACAGACACTTTGCACTACCCTTTGTTCGCAGCGTCCGAGCGCGACATCATTGCAACTGACCAATGGGACGTGATCGAGCGCGTTTGAGCAGGGCAGCCTAGGGATTTAGGAGCAGGTGCACCCACAGCTGTGCATCTCCGATCGCGCGCATTGCTATCGATGATAGCTGGGTGGGGTTTTGCAATGAAGAAGACGCTCGCGGCGCTCACGGTCATTCTCACCGGCGTCATTTCGCATGGTACGGGCGAAGCCGCGGGTAGCATCAATATCGGCGCGCTGTCCTGTCACGTCTCGGGGGGTGTCGGCTTCATCTTCGGTTCGTCCAAGGACCTGAGCTGCATCTTCAAGCGCCCCGATGGCGATACCGAGCGCTATCACGGCGAGATCAACAAATACGGCATCGATATCGGTTTCACGACCGAGAGCCGAATCATCTGGGGCGTGTTTGCTCCCGGTGACGTGGCGCCGGGTGCGCTGGCCGGCCATTACGGTGGCGTCACCGGCGAGGCGGAGATTGGTCTCGGCCTCGGCGCCAATGTGCTGCTCGGCGGCAGCAACAAGCAGATCGCATTGCAGCCGCTCAGCATCACGGGCGGTATCGGCCTCAATGTCGCCGCCGGTATTGCGTCGATCACGCTCGAAGCCGGCGGCAAGTAAGCGCCCGGACAGGTACGCATGTCGATGCCACGCCTCGCGGCAGCCGCTTTCGGTCTGCTCGTCCTGGCCGCGAGCCCAGCCATTGCACAGCAGAGTCCCTATCGCCTGTCCGGCCGGTGCGGCGATCTGCCGAAAGTCGATCTGCATACCGCCGACGGCTATTGTGTCGGCCTAGTGGCCGCGGGCCTGAAGTTTCCGCGCGGTGTCTTGCCGCTCGCGGACGGCCGGTTGCTGGTCAGCGAAATGATCGGCTGGGGTTCGCCCAATGGCCGGATCGATCTTTTGACGCCCGACGGTCAAGGCCATTATGCGAAGAAAGAGCTGGTACGGCATCTCGACCAGCCGCATGGGCTGGCCCTCGGTCCGGACGGCAAGATCTATATCGGTGTCATCGGCGGCGTGAAGCGCTTCGATCTTGCCGATCCGTCCGCCATCGTCGATGTGATCGGCGGCAAGTCCGGCATTGAAGGCCCGCCGGGCGATGGGCGCCACCCGCTGGTGACGTTGCTCTTCACCAAGGCGGGCACCTTGCTGGTGAATGTGGGGTCCTTCACCGACAATTGCGAGGACGAGTCCGGCAATCCGCCGAAGGGCGACCGGACCTGCCCGGAAACCGTCGCGGCCAATCCTCATGCGCAGGTGCGCGAATACAGCTTCGATTGGTCGAGCGGCAAGGCGACCGGCTGGCGGGTCTTCGCCGATGGGATGCGGAACTCGATGGGGCTCGCGCAGTATCCGTCGTCAGGCGTGATCCTCGAAGCGGAGAACTCGCGAGACAGCATCGACCAGGTGATGCCGAATCTGCCCAATGACGAGGATCTCCCGCCCGACGAGATCAACCTGCTGGAGCCCGGCGGTCATTATGGCTGGCCGTATTGCTATGGCCAGAACGTGCCCGCGCCGGAATACGCGCATTGGAACTGCGGGCAATATCGACCGGCCTTGGTCGATCTGCCGGCCCATGCGGCCCCGCTGGGCATGGCCTATTGGCGCGATGGCCTGGTGCTGGGCTTCCACGGCTATCGCAGCCATGGGCATCGCGTCGTCTGGTTTCCAATCGATTCCAGCGGCAAGCCCAACGGGCCGTTCAAGGAGCTGATCTTCGATTGGGACAAACCTCAGGGCGCACCGGTCGATGTGCGCCCCGGCGCGGACGGGGCGCTGTACATCACCGAGGACCATAACGGCACGATCCTCCGCCTGATCGCCGAATAGCCGGCTACTCGTTCGCCTGGATCGCCATCTGGACGTCGCGCTGCCGGCGCTGCTCGGCCTTGGCCATATAGATGGTCGAGATCATCACACCGACCGCCACCACCGAGATGATCAAGGTGGCGAGCGCGTTGATCTCCGGATTGAGACCCAGCCGCACCTTGGAGAAGATCACCATCGGCAGCGTGTTGGCGCCGGGACCGCTGGTGAAGCTGGTGATCACCAGGTCGTCGATCGAGATGGTGAAGCCGAGCAGCCAGCCCGAAACGATGGCGGGCGCCACGATCGGCAGGGTGATCACGAAGAACACCTTCAACGGGCGCGCACCCAGGTCCTGTGCCGCTTCCTCGAGCGAGATGTCCAGGGTCGAGAAGCGCGACTGCATCACCACCGAGATGTAGGAGAGCGTGAAGGTGATATGGGCGATGGTGATGGTGGTGAAGCCGCGTTTCTCCGGCCAGCCGATGACATCGGCGGCCGTGACGAACAGCAGGAGCATGGAGAGGCCGGTGATGACTTCCGGCATGACCAGCGGCGCCGTCACCATGCCGGACAGCACGGTGCGCCCCCGGAACGCGCCGAAACGGGCGAGGATATAGCCGGCGATGGTCCCGATGATGGTGGCGATCGTCGAGCTCAGGATGGCGATCTTGAGGCTCAGGAAGAATGCAGAGATGACCTGGTCGTCGTTCAGCAGCGCGCCGTACCACTTGGTGGAGAAGCCGCCCCAGACCGTCACCAGCTTCGACTGGTTGAACGAGAAGAACACCAGCGAGACGATCGGCCCGTAGAGGAACAGGTAGCCGAGCACCATTGCCAGGATGATGAACCAGGAGAGGCGCCGCGTCACTTGCCGGCCTCCGTCTCTTTGTTCTGGTAGTACTGGTAGAGCGTGATCGGGACCACGAGCAGAAGCAGCACGAAAACCGCGATGGCGGAGGCCGTCGGCCAGTCTCTCGATTCGAAGAACACGTTCACGATCTCGCGGCCGATCATCACCGTGTTGGAGCCGCCCAGCAGCTCCGGGATCACGTATTCGCCGACCGCCGGAATGAAGACCAGCATCGAACCGGCGACGATCCCGGGAAAGGAAAGAGGAACCGTGATCGCGAAGAAGGCCTTCAACGGCCGGCAACCGAGATCGGCCGCGGCTTCGAGCAGGGTCAGATCCATCTTCTCCAGGTTGGCGTAGAGTGGCAGGATCATGAACGGCAGGTACGAGTAGACGATGCCGACATAGACCGCGAATTGCGTGTTCATCATCGGCAGCGGATCGTGGATGATTCCCGCCCAGACCAGGATGTTGTTGATCACGCCGTTGGTCTTGAGCAGGCCGATCCAGGCATAGACCCGGATCAGGAACGAGGTCCAGAACGGCAGCACGATGAGCATCAGCAACGCGTTGCGCGTCGTCGAGCCGGATCGGGCGATGCCATAGGCCATCGGGTAGCCGATCAGCAGGCAGAGCAGGGTCGACCAGAACGCGGTCTGCACCGAGTTCCAGTAGGCCTTGAAATAGAGCGCATCGTCGAAAAGATAGCCGTACGAGGCGAGCGATGGCTGGAGGCGCAGCCTGCCGCTGAAGAAGCAGGTCCAGAGCGACGTCACGTCCTTATCCGCGCAGACGAAGAGCGGCGTGAAAGGCGGTTGCGCGATCGCGAGTTCGGCAAAGCTGATCTTCAGCACGAACAGGAACGGCACCAGGAAGAACAGCGTCAGCCAGATATAGGGCACCAGGATGACCGCGAGCCGCGGCCGGATCCCGAGCGCCTTCAAGGCGCCGCCGATCGAGCGGGCGCCCGGGGCGCGCTGCATGAAGCGGCTGTCATTGCCTGCGGTCGTCATGTCCGTGCCCTATGCCAGCAGCACGACGGGGCTGTTCGCATGCCAGGTGAGCGAGACCCGGTCGTCCCAGCCGATCTCCTGCTCGGCCGCGCGCATCTGGTTCGGCATGGTCACCTTGACCTCCTTGCCGCTGTCGAGGGCGATCAGATAGATCGAGAGATTGCCCATATAGGCGATGCCCTTCACCGTGCCCTGGATGCAGTTATAGGGCTCGTGGCGCTCGCCCTTGGTGAGCTGGATCTTCTCCGGCCGCAGCGCCGCCCAGACCCGGGCGCCGGGTGCCGAGGAGATGCCGTGATCGACATAGATCCGGCCGCCGGCCTCGGCGGAATCGATCAGCACGTGATCGGGCTCGTCCTCGACGAGCTGGCCCTCGAACAGGTTGACCGAGCCGATGAAGTCGGCGACCTGCTTGGTGTTCGGGTATTCGTAGATCTCCTGAGGCGTGCCGATCTGCACGATCTGGCCTTGATGCATCACCCCGATCCGGGTCGAGAGGGTCATCGCTTCTTCCTGGTCGTGGGTGACCACGATGAAGGTGATGCCGAGCTTGTCCTGGATGTTCATGATCTCGAACTGCGTCGCCTCGCGCAGCTTCTTGTCGAGGGCGCCGAGCGGCTCGTCGAGCAGCAGCAGCTTCGGCGCCTTGACCAGGGCGCGGGCAAGGGCGACGCGCTGGCGCTGGCCGCCGGAGAGCTGATGCGGCCTGCGCCGCGCGAATTGCGTGAGCTGCACCATGTCCAGGATGGCGCCGACCCGTTCGCGGATCTCGCCGGTGGGCCGCTTGTCCTGCTTCAGGCCGAAGGCGACATTCTGCTCCACCGACATATGCGGGAACAGGGCATAGGACTGAAACATCATGTTGGTCGGACGGCCGTAAGGCGGGATGTCCGCCATATCGATCCCGTCGATATAGATCTTGCCCGCGGTCGGCGTCTCGAATCCGGCCAGCATGCGGAGCAGGGTGGTCTTGCCGCAGCCCGAGCCGCCCAGCAGCGAGAACAGCTCGCCGCGATAGATGTTCAGCGAGACGTCGTTGACCGCGACGAAATCGCCGAATTTCTTGGTTACGTTCTCGATGCGGATATAGGGCTCGGCGTCGGGGTCGGACCAAGGCGTGCTGGTGTGGTAATGCTGGGGATTCTCGGCCGCCATAATATTCCCTATTTCACGTCAAACCGAATATGGGGCGCGGGCGGATCATGCCGTCACTGCCCCGTCTTGAATCGCGTCCATTCGCGGGTGATGACCCGCTGGACGTCCGCATCGCGCACGACATTGGGATATCCGTTCGCCAGCACCTTGGCGTCTGGGTAGATCGCCGGATTGTCCAGGATGTCCGGATGGACGTATTTCATCGCCGCCATGTTCGCGGTCGCGTAATAGGTCGTGTTGGTGTTGGCCGCCGCCACGTCGGGCCGCATCATGTAATTGATGAACAGCATCGCGTTCTTCGGATGCGGCGCGTCCGCCGGCACCATCATCGCGTCGAACCAGATGTTGGTGCCTTCCTTCGGGATCGTATAGGCGAGGTTGATCTTCACCCCGGCCTGGGCCGCCCGGTCGCTGGCGGTCGCGTAATCGCCGGACCAGCTCATGGCGATGCAGAGATCGCCGTTCGGGAGGTCGTTCAGATAGCCCGAGGAATCGAATTTGCGGACATACGGCCTGACCTTCATCAGGGTGTCGATCGCGGCCTTGATGTCATCCTCTTTCTGCGAGGTCGGATCCTTGCCCATATAGGCGAGCGTGAGCGGGATGACGTCTTCCGGGGAATCCAGGAAGGAGACGCCGCAATCCTTGAACTTCGCCACCACCTCGGGATCGAAGATCAGCTTCAGACTGTCGACCGGCGCGTCCTTCATGCGCTTGGCGATCATGTCGACATTGTAGGTGAAGCCGTTGGTGCCGAAATTGTACGGGGCGGCGTATTGGTTGCCGGGATCCGCCTGCTTGGAGAGGAGGTCCAGGATCCAGCGATCGATGTTGTGCAGGTTGGTCAGGACCGACTTATCGAGCTTCTGGTAGTAGCCGGCCTTGATCTGCTTGGCGAAGAAGTTGGAGGAGGGGACCACGACGTCGTAACCGCTATGACCGGCCGCCAGCTTGGCGTCGAGCACCTCGTCGCCGTCATAGGTGTCGTAGTTGACCTTGATGCCGAATTCCTTCTGGAAGGCCTTGACCTTCGACATGTCGATATAGTCGGTCCAGTTCGAGACGTTCAGGACCTTCTCGGCATCCTGGGCGCGCGCGGCGCCGGGAGCGAAGCCGGACAGAATCGCGAGCGCGGTCAATACGAAGGCACACGCCGTCGCCCTTGGCCGATCCGCGAATCGCCGCATGACACCTCTCCGTTCAGCGCTTGGCTTGAACGCCCTGCCGCCGCCCGGCTTGATGCCGGGACTTATTGTGCCCCAAAGCCTCGAGACCATCAGACCGGTCTTGGTCGGGCTTGTCAACCGCGCCGGCCCGCGTGCCGCACTCCGGAAATGCCGTAAAAAAGCCCCGTACCCGCATGGGCGAGTACGGGGCTGTTCGTGGCAAGCGGGTTACTGGCCGGTCTTGACCGTGGTCCAGGTCCGCGTGCGCAGCTTGTCGAGATCGGGCGATGCGACCTTGTCGCCGGCGAGCTTCGACATCACCGCATCGGGCGGATAGATCGCCGGGTTCTCCAGGTCCGCCTTGTCGATCAGGCCCTTGTCGCGCGCCGTCTTGTTCGGCGACGCATAGTGCACGAAGTTCGCGACGTCGGCCGCGACCTGCGGGTCGAGCATGTTGTTGATGTATTGCAGGGCCTGGTCGACATTGGTCGCATCCTTCGGGATCGCCAGGTTATCGACCCAGAGCAGCGCGCCTTCCTTGGGGATCACATACTGGATGTGCACGCCGTTCTTGGCCTCGTCGGCGCGGGACTGCGCGATCGAGAAGTCGCCGTTCCAGCCGATCGCCATGCAGATCTCGCCGTTGGCGATGTCGTTGATGTAGCTCGATGAGTGGAAGTACTTGATGTACGGCCTGACCGCGAGCAGCGTCTTTTCGACCTCGGCATAGTCTTCCGGCTTGTCGCTGTGCGGATCCTTGCCGAGCGCGATCAGCACCGACTGCAAGACGTCGCTCGGCGCGTCGAGCATGGTCACGCCGCAATCCTTGAACTTCGAGACGATCTCGGGCTTCAGGATCAGGTCCCAGCTATCGGTCGGCGCGTCGGGCATGATCTGCTTGATCTTGTCGACGTTATAGCCGATGCCGACCGTGCCCCAGAAATAGGGCACCGAGTATTCGTGACCGGGGTCGAAGGCCTCGGTCGCCTTCATCAGCACCGGATCGATGTTGCTGATGTTCGGCAGCTTCGACTTGTCGAGCTTCATGAAGACGCCGGCCTGGATCTGACGGCCGAGGAAGCCGCCCGACGGCACCACGACGTCATAGCCGGTATTGCCGGCCAGCAGCTTCGCCTCCAGAGTCTCGTTGGAATCGAAGACGTCGTATTGGACGGCGATGCCGGTCTTCTTGGTGAAGTCGTCGTTGGTATGCTCGCCGATATAATCCGACCAGTTGTAGACGTTGACTTTGCCGCCGCTCGAAGCCGCGGGGGCGGCCGAGGCCTGCTGCTGGTCGTTCGCCGGCGCCGCCGCCTGGGTGTTGGTGGTGTTCGAGGTATCGGTCGTCGTGGTCGAGCTCGCCGCCGGCGCCTGCGTGGTGGCGGTATTGCTCGTGGTCGTGCTGGTATTGGCGGTCGACGACTGCTGGGTCGTCGTGCCCTGATCGGCCGTCGTCTCCTGCTTCTCTTCCTTGCCGCATCCCACCAGCAGCAAAGCCGAAACAAAAGCCACGGCCCCAATCGATAGTGCTCTCACGTTAGCCTCCAGGTTAGGATCCTAAATGTCGGATCTCGTGACATGTCGCTGGCACAGCGGCCGTCATATCGCCCGCTCGCCCCTGATCCACCGGGCATTTGTCCCCGGCCAAGCCTGAAAAGTCAACCAATGGACCGCCGCCGAAGCATCGGTATGCGAGTCGCCTGACAGTCGCTTGACTGATTTGACCTCCGGCGCCGGTCGATCGCCCGACGCGGCGCAAGGACCGAGGCCGACACCGCTCAGTCGGTCCAGGCCTGGCCGTCGAGGGTCATGAGTGTCGCGTAGAGATCCGGCCGCCTGTCGCGAAACAGGCCCCAGCCCGCGCGCTGTTTGCGCATCGCGGCGAGGTCGAAGGACTGGAGCAACACCGCTTCCTGATCGCCGGCGCTGGCCAGGATCTCGCCGCGCGGGCCGGCGATGAATGAGCGTCCGTAGAAGCTGAGCGCGCAGCTCTTGCCCCGTTCATGGCCGATACGGTTGGAGGCGACGACCGGCATCATGTTGGCGGCGGCATGGCCTTGCATGACGCGCTGCCAATGATCGGAACTGTCATAGCCGTCGCCGATCGGCCCACTGCCGATCGCGGTCGGATAGAGCAGCAGCTCCGCGCCTTGCAGCGCCATGGACCGGGCGCATTCCGGAAACCACTGATCCCAGCAGATGGCGACGCCGATGGTCGCATAGGCGGTGTCCCAGGTCTTGAAGCCGGTATCGCCGGGGCTGAAGTAGAACTTCTCCTGATAGCCCGGCCCGTCGGGAATATGCGATTTGCGATAGATCCCGAGTTGCTCGCCGTCGGCATCGATGACGACGACCGAGTTGTAATGCGCGTTGTTCGCCCGCTCGAAGACCGAGACCGGCAGCACGACCTTCAGCGTGCGCGCCAGCTCCTGCATGCGCGCGATGGTCGGATGGTCCTCGACCGGCCGCGCGAGGTCGAAGAGGTCCGGAGCCTGGTCCTTGCAGAAATACGGCGTCTCGAACAGCTCCTGCAACAAGACGATCTGCGCACCCCGTCCGGCCGCCGCGCGCACGAGACGTTCGGCGCGGTCGACATTTTCCGTGATGCTGTCTCCACAGGCGAATTGCGTGGCGGCGACGGTCACTCGGCTCATCGCGTGTCCTTCGTGCGTCTACGGGTGAGGCCGATTCATAGCGGCTCGCGCGGGTCGTTCAAGCGACAATCGCTTGCGATGCGGCGGGGTCTGAGCCGGTCTTGCGAAGGGGCGGAATTTGCGGGAAATTCGCCGGGTCGTGGATGAAATCGCACGCTCCGCGCGGGGGCGGCAGTGGGAGGAGCTGAACTATGAATCGTCGTTCTTTCATGAAGAATGCCGGGTTGCTGGCGGGCGCGACCGCGGGCAGCGCGACCATCGCGGCGCCGGCCGTCGCGCAATCCGCACCCGAGGTGAAATGGCGCCTGACTTCGGGCTTTCCGAAGGCCCTGGACACGATCTATGGCGGCGCCGAGCGCTTCGCCAAAGCCGTCTCCGAGATGACCGACGGCAAGTTCCAGATCCAGGTCTTCGCCGCCGGCGAGATCGTGCCGACGCCGGGCGTGGTCGACGCGGTGCAGAACAACACCGTCGAGATGGCGCATACCGCGAGCTATTACTATTTCGGCAAGGATCCGACCTTCGCCTTCGGCGCGGCGGTGCCGTTCGGCCTCAACAGCCGCGGCCTCAACGCCTGGTTCTACTATGGCGGCGGCAACGATCTGCTGAACGATTTCTACGCCAAGTTCAAGATCACCGCTTTTCCCTGCGGCAATACCGGTGCGCAGATGGGCGGCTGGTGGCGCAAGGAGATCAACACGCTCGAGGACATGAAGGGCGTGAAGTTCAGGGTCGGCGGATTCGGCGGCGCGGTGCTCGCCAAGCTCGGCGTCGTGCCGCAGAACATCCCCGGTGGCGACATCTACCCGGCGCTGGAGAAAGGCACGATCGACGCCGCGGAATGGGTCGGCCCGTATGATGACGAGAAGCTCGGCTTCGACAAGGTGGCGAAGTACTACTATTACCCCGGCTGGTGGGAGGGCGGCGCGGCGCTGCACCTGTTCGTCAATGCCGACCAGTGGGCCAAGCTGCCGAAGAG
>DASZYM010000346.1:0-7112 GCA_035545355.1 Dongiaceae bacterium | reverse complement strand
GACGCAGATGCTGCCGCCGGTCGCGATCGTGCTGCCGGTCTTCACCCTGTTCCGCGCCTTCGACCTCACCAATTCGGTGACCGGGCTGGTGATCGCCTATGCGGCGCTCAACCTGCCGTTCCTGACCTGGATCCTGATGGGGTTCTTCGAAGGCGTGCCGGTCGAGCTCGAATGGGCGGCGATGGTGGACGGCGCCACCATCTGGCGCGCCTTCTGGCGGATCGTGATTCCGGTCTCGCTGCCGGGCCTCGCCGCGGCGGCGGTGCTGGGATTCATCCTGGCCTGGAACGAGTTCCTCTTCGCTTTGGTGCTGACCGGGCCGAGCACGATGACCATCCCGGTCGCCTTGGCCGGGCTGCAATCGCAGAACGGCGTGCAGATCGCGGAAGTTTCGGCGGGCGTGGTGCTCGGCGTCGTGCCGCTGCTGATCGCCTCGCGCTTCATCCAGCAATATCTCGTTCGGGGCCTCACCTTCGGGGCCATCAAGTAAGAGAGCAAACCAGAAAGGGAGGAGACGATGACCACGCGAACTCTGACGACGTTACTGGGTGCCGCTTCCATGGCGGCGCTGATGACCACGCTGATGACGGGGGCGACCGCGGCCAAGGCCGAGGACATCACGCTGCATGCGCTGATGGAGGACGTGCCGGAGACCCATATCATCGAGGCGATGCTGCCCGAGTTCACCAAGGCGACCGGCATCAAGGTCGAGTTCCAGAAGCTGGTCTATTCCGACATGCACGACAAGCTGGTCGCGCAGCTCACCGGCAATGCCAGCGAGTACAACGTGCTCGAGGTCGACTTCCTCTGGGCCGGCGAGTTTCCGGAAGCGGGCTGGGTAACCGACCTGCAGCCCTTCGTCGACAAGACCAATTTCGATCTCAAGCCCTTCTTCCCGTCGATGATGGATCTCGTCGGGATGCACAAGGGCAAGCTCTATATGATCCCCATGTACAACTACTCGATGGGGCTCATCTATCGCACCGACCTGCTCGACGATGCGAAGCTGAAGGACGCCTATAAGGCGGCGACCGGCAAGGAGCTGGCGCTGCCGACCACGCTCGCCGACTATGTCGAGCTCTCGAAGTTCATGAGCAAGAATGCCGGCAACGGCATCGTCGGCGCCGCCATGCAGTCGCAGCGCGGCGATCCCAACAGCATGGAGTTCTCCAACTATCTCTTCTCCAATGGCGGGCACTATCTCTCGGCCGACGGCAATGTCGCGCTGAACAGCCCGGAGGCGGTGAAGGCGCTGGAGCTCTATGACGACAACCTGCAGAACGGCGCGCAGAAGGGCGCGCTCTCCGCGACCCTCGACGATACCTTCCGCCTGATGTGCGACGGCAAGGCGTTCAGCATGGTCACCTATTGGTGGATGCTGCCGCAGATCGACGACAAGGAGAAATGCCCGAACGCGGCCGGCAAGGTGGCGCTCTCGGTGATGCCGGGCGGCCATGGCGAAAGCGGCGCCTGGGGCTGGGCCATTCCGTCGAACGAATCGCCGGAGCTGCAGGATGCCGCCTGGAAGTTCATCTCCTGGGTCCAGAGCAAGGAGACCTCGGCGGCGCGCGCCATGCAGGGCCATGCGCCGACCCGCTCCGATACTTTCCAGGACCCGCAGGTGCTGGCGAAGTATCCCTATTACAAGCAGGCGCTCGACGTCGTCGCCAGCGGCGAGAGCTTCCCGATCTTCGCCTACTCGGCGCAGTACGAGGACGTGCTGGGCCGCCAGCTCTCGCTCGCCGGCTCCGGTGAGACGAAGCCGGCCGACGCGATCAAAGCGGCGGCCGACGGGTTGGAACAACTGATGAAGAAGGCGCAGTGAGCCTGACGACGCAGTGAGTCTCGTGCGGAAAGACCCGTCGACCCCTCATCCCCGCCTTCTCCCTCAAGGGGAGAAGGAGACTTTGCGCCGCTGCCGCGGCGAACTGGACAGAAAGCCCTCTCCCCTTGAGGGAGAGGGTTGGGTGAGGGGTCGACGGGTGACCACCGATTTCTCTCGGTCGTGGGAGAGGCAGTGACCCAAGTCGCGGCCACGGCAGAAGCACCGAAGAAACCGCGGCGCAAGCCGCGGGATCGGTGGCGGGCGACCGGGTGGAAGTTCGCGGCACCCGGACTCTCCATGATCGCCATCGTCATGGGGTTTCCGCTGCTCTATGCGCTGCTGCTCAGCGTCTCCAGCTTCACCTTGATGCATCGGAAGTTCGAGCCCTATGTCGGGTTCGACAATTTCCGCACCGTGATGGCGGACGAGTATTTCTGGCACTCGGTCTGGGTGACCATCAAATACTCGGCCGTCACGGTCTGCGGCGAGTTCGTGCTCGGCCTGATCGTGGCGCTGCTGGTCAACCGCGTGGTGCGGCTGAAGGCCGTCT
Organism: Dongiaceae bacterium; assembly: GCA_035545355.1. Lineage (GTDB taxonomy): Bacteria > Pseudomonadota > Alphaproteobacteria > Dongiales > Dongiaceae > Dongia. The sequence continues at coordinate 4,737 of DASZYM010000346.1, read as the reverse complement.
ACTTCGCCATCCTGACCGTGCCCATGGCCATGTCGCCGGTCAGCGTCGGCCTCATCTGGCACATGCTGCTGCAGCCCAATCTCGGGGTCGTCAACCGGCTGCTGGAGAGCATCGGTCTTCCCGGCGTCGATTGGCTGGGTTCGGCGGATCTCGCCTTCTGGACCGTGGTCTTCATCGACGTCTGGCAGCAGGTCTCGTTCGTGATCCTGATCCTGGCCGCCGGCCTCGCCTCCTTGCCCAAGGATCCTTACGAGGCGGCGCAGGTCGACGGCGCCGGCGACGCCCAGCAGTTCTGGTATCTGACCTTGCCGATGCTGCGGCCGGTCGCCGCGATCGCCATCGTCATCCAGCTCATCAACGAGACCCGGACCTACGATCTGGTCTATGTCCTGACGCGGGGCGGGCCGGGGATCGCGACCGATCTCTTGAGCTACTTCGCCTATAAGCGGGCCTTCCTCGGCTTGAGCGTCAACGAAGGCTCCGCCGTCTCCTTCTTCCTTCTGCTGATGGTCCTGGTCCTGACCGTCGTCTTCTTCCGGCTGGTCACCCGAAAACGCTGACCCGTTCCGGGCTGCGACCAGGAAATTTCACCTAAGTGTCAGATATACCATGCTATTCTTGAGGCTATGTTGCGTTGCAACAAAGCCCTTGATTTCTCTGCTGCATTGCACCATCTTAGGCTCAATTGTGCAGTGCACAATGAAGGCGTGAATCATGAAATCCCACCGGAGGAGATCCCAGATGGCGACGAAGAGCACGGCCGCCGAGGCCGAGACCTACAAGCCCGACTTTTTCAAAGTTCCCGATTTCGGCCAGTACCAGGCCGACATGAACCGCTGGTTCGGCGACTTCTCGAAGTCGTTCACCAACGGCAAGACCCCGACCGTCGATTTCGAGGGCCTGTTTGCCGCCCAGCGCAAGAACTTCGAAGCGTTTGCCAGCGCCAACCAGCTCGCCTTCGACGGTGTGAAGCAGGTTGCCCAGCGCCAGGCCGAGCTCGCCCGCGAAGCGGTCGAGGAGTTCTCGAAGCTCGCGAAGGAGCTTTCGGTTCCGGCCAGCGCCGAAGAGAAGCTGGTGAAGCAGGCCGAGGTGGCCAAGGCCGCCTTCGAGCAGGCGCTCGTCACTATGCGCGAGGCCGTCGAGACCATCAGCAAGTCCAACGCGCAGGCGGTCGATGTGATCGGCAAGCGCGTCTCCGACAGCTTCGACGAAGTGAAGACCGTCTTCGCCAAGGCCGCGAAGAAGTAATCAGGCCGATCGCCTGATCGTCCGAGAGTATCCGGGGCCGCTCCTCGACAGGGGGAGCGGCCCCGATCTTTTCTGGGCAACCCGGTTCCGATAAGGTCCGCGCTTTCTCAGGGGGGAAGAGCGGACCATGGCTCAAGACACGGCGGCGCCGGCGGCGCCCATCACCTACGACGACTTCCGCAAGGTCGATATCCGCGTCGGCACCATCGTCGCGGTCGAGCCCTATCCCGAGGCGCGCAAGCCCGCCTTCAAGCTCAGCGTCGATTTCGGCCCCGCGATCGGCGTCAAGCGCAGCTCGGCCCAGGTCACCAAGCACTACGCGATCGACCGGCTGGTCGGGCGGCAGGTCGCGGCGGTGGTCAACTTTCCGCCCAAGCAGATCGGCAAGTTCATGTCCGAGGTGCTGGTGCTCGGCTTCCCCGACGCCGCGGGCGAGGTGGTCATGATCGGCCCGGATCAGGCGGTGCCGAACGGGGGAAGGCTGTACTAGACTCGAAGGGAAGCGTTGGCGGGTTCTTAAGGAAGTCCGGGTATTTTCCCGCTTTGGCGGCTAGAAAGCGGCGGCAAACGGCCGAGATCGTGACCTACACTCTCTTCAATTCGGCAGATCATCCCGGCTCCGGTGGGCCGGATCGCGAAGACGGCCCGGCCGCTCCGGCGCCGATGCTCGACTACGCGACGATCGCGCTCTGCGACGCGCCGACCGCGGCGCCGTTGCGCGAACTCGCGGCCTATTGGCGCAGCAAGCGCACAGCCGTGCTGCCGAGCCGCAAATCGATCGAGCCGGCGGAAATCGTCAGGCATCTGCCCTGGATCTTCATGGCGGATGTGATCGAAGGCGGCGCCGATTATCGCTATCGCCTGCTCGGCACCAGCATCGTGTCGACCAATTATCGCGATGTCACCGGCCGCTCGTTCCGCGAGATCTACGGCGCCGATCCGGCAAAGCTCGCCGGCGCGCGCTTGGGCTTCGATCAGGCGCTCAGCAGCGGCGCGCCGGCTTTCACCCAGGGCCGCGCCTTTTGGCGGCCGGACTGGGCATTCGATCATTTCGAGGCGGCGTTTTTTCCGCTCGCCTCGGACGGCCGCATGATTGACATCATTCTCGGCGAGATCACCTATCTGACGCCGGCTTAGTTCGGCAGCCGCAAGATTGCGCGCAAGCCGCCGAGCGGGGAATCGCCGAGCGTCAGGTCGCCGCCATGGCCGCGCACGATGTCGCGGGCGATGGCGAGGCCGAGGCCGGTGCCGCCGGTCTCCGGATTGCGCGAGGCCTCGAGCCGGAAGAACGGACGGAACACGTCCTCGCGGCGGTCGGGCGGGATGCCGGTCCCGTCGTCATCCACCAGCACATCGACGGCGTGCTCGCGCGGCTGGATCGCGATCTCGATCCTCCTGGCATAGCGCCGGGCATTGCCGACGATGTTGGCGAGCGCCCGGCGCAAGGCGTCGCGGCGCAGCGGCAGCACGATCCTCTCCCCGGTTCCGACATAGACGATGGTGGCGCCTTCGCGCCGGGCATCGGCGACGGTGTCGTTCACCAGCTCGACCAGGTCGGTGTCGACGGCGCGCTCGGTCCCTTCGCCGCGGGCGAAGGCGAGATAGCCTTCGACCATGCGCTCCATCTCCTCGACATCCTTCTTGAGATCGGCGACTTCCGCGGCCTCGCCCATCAAGGCGAGCTGCAGCTTCATGCGCGTCAGAGGCGTGCGCAGGTCGTGGCTGACGCCGGCCAGCATCTCGGTGCGCTGCGAGATCTGCCGGCGGATGCGGTCGCGCATCAGGTTGAAGGCGTGGCCGGCGAGCTCCACCTCGGTCGCGCCGCTCGGAGTGAAGTCGAGCACGTCCCGGCCGCGGCCGAAATCGTCGGCCGCCTGGGCCAGCCGCTTGATCGGCCGCACCTGGCGCCGCATGAACACGGTGGCGAAGGCGAGCAAGGCCAGCGACGTGCCGATCATCCAGAGCAGGAAGATGTAGGTCGTCGAGGTGAAGAGCCGGCGGCGCCGCACCACGGCGCGCAGCACGCCGTCGGGGAGCTGCACGTGGATCTCGACGAAGTTGCGGATCGAGCGGCTGTCGATCAGGAACGGCCGCTGTACGGTCGAGCGCAGCGCCTGGGCCAGCGCCACATCGACCACGTTCTGCCGGCTGATGGTCGGGTCGTTCGGCAGGATGTCGCCCGGCTTGAAGCTGAGCTTGATGTCCATCATGTCATGGGCGATGGCGAAGACTTCCTGGCTCCGCCGCGGGTCGACCGGCTCGGGCAGCAGCCGGATCACAGAGGCGACGTCGCCGGCGACGCTCTGCGCCAGACGCTGGGTCACCGTGTTCCAGTGGCTGGTGTAGAACACCCAGGCGGAGATCGCCTGCAGCAGCACGATCGGCGTCACGATGATGATGATCGAGCGCCCGAGCAGCGTGCGCGGCAGCAGGCGCTCGGTGGCCTGGACGAACTCGCGCAGTTCCTGCAGCACCGCGCTCAATCCGGCTGCAACAGGTAGCCGCGGCCGCGCACCGTCTGCAGATGCCGCGGAAAGCGGGGGTCGTCCTCGATCTTGCGGCGGAGGCGCGTGACCAGCACATCGACCTGCCGGCCCGCGGAGACCTCGGCGCTCTCCGGCGCGGTCGTCAGCTCGTCGCGGCTGAGCACCTCTCCCGCCCGGGCGGCGAGCTTCGCCAGGAGCTCGGCCTCCGCTTCGGTCAGATAGACCGGCTCCTCGCCGCGGAACAGGCGCCGCCGATCGAGCTCGAACAGGAAGGCGCCGAATTTCACCACACGGCGCTGCGGCGCCGCGGCCGTCGCGGGGCGCACGCGCTTCAGGATCGACTGGATGCGGAGCACCAGCTCCTTGGGCTCGAACGGCTTGGTCAGATAATCGTCGGCACCGTGCTCGAAGCCGGCGATGCGATCCTCGACCTCGGTGCGGGCGGTCAGCAGCAGGATCGGAACCTGACTCTCCTGGCGCAGGCCGGTGGTCAGTTCCAGCCCGTTCTCGCCCGGCATCATGATGTCGAGCACCAGGAGATCGAAGGCGAGCCCCTTGAGCTTGGCGCGGGCATCGGCGGCGTCCACCGCCGTCACCACGTGATAGCCCTCCATGGTCAGGTAGCGCTGCGTCAAATCGCGAATGCGGCGATCGTCATCGACCACCAGGATATGCGGCTGGTCGTTCATCCGGCCGTCCCTAGCGCGGAGCCTGGGACTTGAAGCGCTCGCGATCAGCCTCGTTGATCATGCCGAGCAGCACCTTGCGGAACCCTTCGACCGCCTCGGCGCCGGCGCTGCGATACGCGCGGGCGACGAGGGCGCGCTGGTCCTCGGTCAGCTTGCGCTCGAGATCGGTGCCGCGATCGGTGAGATGCAGCAGGCGTTGGCGCCGGTCGGTGATGCCGTGGCGCTGAATGATGAATCCCTGGCGCACGAGCTGGCCCAGCACCCGCGACAGGCTCTGCTTGGTGATCTTCAGGATGTCCAGCAGGTCCGAAACG
>DASZYM010000345.1:0-9484 GCA_035545355.1 Dongiaceae bacterium | reverse complement strand
CTGCTCAATTGGAGCAACCAGCACGGCTGCCGCTTCTACGTCCGGCTCTACGACGACATGAAGACGGCCGACCGCAGCGAGTACAAGAATCTGCGCGGCGCGGTCGAAGGCTATTTCCGCATCCTGCTCAGCTACTGAGCGCTTCCCTTAGACACCCGAGCCGCTCTCCAAACATCGCCGGGCCGGGCTCGATTGCCGATAGGAACAGATGCACCGGTCGAAACACAGTCCGACGATGGAAAATTGTGGCCCGACCTGTCGGGCCACACGATAAGCGACGCCTGACCCCCAAGGCCGTGCGCCGGGTTAATCGATTTGTAAGCCGTCTCAGGGCTTAATCGAGGCGAAGTTCCAGAGGCGAGGCTCCGGGCCGAAAGCGGAGGAGACCCCCGCCGAGGACAACTGCCAGAGGCCGGTCATGAATATCCAGAAGTTCCCGCTCCGCAGTCTCCTGCTCGCCGGGCCGGTCATCGGCTGGGTGACGGCGCTCGGCATCACCGTTGCGGGCGTCGCGCTCGGGTTCCACCTGCAATCGTCCTTCGACGAAGTGGTCAACATCAAGACGGCTTTGCGCAATCATACGCTGCTCGACGGCCGCATGGACGGACTGCGCCAGGACGTGCTTCGCGCGCTTCGGATCGCGGCGCAGGGCAACAAAGCGGACGCGATCAAGGATCTGAACGACGACATCGAAGAGCAGCTCAACGACATCAGCAATTCGCTCGCCGGCAACGAGAAGCTGGATCTGCCGCCGGAGATCGCCGCCGGCTATCAGCAGATCGACGGCCTGATGAAGGCCGTGCTGGCGGCCACCGACGCGGAGGTCAAGCTCGCGCTCGACGATCCCAAGGCTGCCGATGCCAAGTACGACGAATTCAACGGTACGTTCGATGCGGTGGAAACCGCGATGGACGATACGCGGAGCAAGCTGGTCGCCGCCGATCAAGCGATCGAGGATGACGGTCGGCACACGTTCCAGATGGGCCCTCTGCTGCAGATCGCGATCGGCGTCATCGGCCTGGTGCTGCTCACGCTTGTCGGCTGGCTCTGCATGCGGGCGGCGCTGCGACTGCTCGGCAGCACCACCCAGGCGATGGAGAAGCTGGCAACCGATGTCGGCGGCGCCGATGTGCCCTATCTCGACCGCAAGGACCAGGTCGGCGTGATGGCGCGGGCGATGCAGGTCTTCAAGGAGAACGGGCTCGCGCGAACCCGCCTCGAAGCGCAGCAGGCCGCCGAGCGCGAAGCCCGCGAGCAGCGCGCACAGGCGATCGAGGCGCTGACCGCCGGTTTCGAGCGTGAGGTCACCAGCGTGGTGCGTTCGGTCTCGACCTCCGCCGCCGGGATGCAGGCCACGGCAACCACCATGACCGAGACTGCCCAGCAGGCGACCAGCCAGGCGGCGCAGGTCGCCTCCGCATCCACCCAGGCCAGCGGCAATGTCGAGACCGTGGCCGCGGCCACCGCCGAGCTCGCCGCCTCGATCTCGGAGATCAGCCGACAGATGACGGAATCGAGCCGGATCGCCGGTGAGGCGGTCAACCAGGCGACGCATTCCGGCGAGCTGGTGAAAGCGCTGGCCGAGGCCGCGCAGAAGATCGGCGCGGTGGTCAGCCTGATCAACGAGATCGCGAGCCAGACCAATCTCCTCGCTCTGAATGCGACGATCGAAGCCGCGCGCGCCGGCGAGGCCGGCAAGGGTTTCGCCGTCGTCGCCTCCGAGGTGAAGAGCCTGGCCAACCAGACCGCCAAGGCGACCGAGGAGATCGGCGCGCAGATCGCCGGGATCCAGCAGGCGACCGGCGAGACCGTGAAGTCGATCGACGGCATCTCCTCGATCATCGACCGCATCAACGAGATCACCTCCTCGGTGGCCGCGGCGGTCGAGGAACAGGGCGCGGCCACTCAGGAGATCAGCCGCAACGTGCAGCAGGCCAGCGCCGGCACGCAGCAGGTCTCGACCAGCATCGTCTCGGTGACCGAAGCCGCGCGCCAGACCGGCACGGCGGCCGACGCGTTGCTGAGTGCCTCCGGCGATCTCGCCCGGCAAGCCGAGGTGATGCGGGCCGAGGTCGAGAAGTACATCTCCGGCGTCAAAGCCGCATAGTGCGGAAAGGCGTCCCAAAGATCGGATGGATGCAGCCTCTCACACGCCCGTGCGGCGGCCGGTCGCACTCGGTAATACTTTCTCCACATTTTGCATGTTTTAATGCAGGCAACGGGATTGCCGCTCGAGGAACGAACCGACCCCTCCCAGTCTGATCACCGCTCCAATTAGACCGATTTTGGACCGGAACACCTTTCCGGCGTGCTGCGGGCTGTCGCTCGCGCCGCTGGAGAGCACGAGAGCCGCGGGTACTCGGGGGTCCCGCGGCTCTCGCCCATTTTGGCGCCCGCTCAGGTCGCGCTGACGCGATAGACGCAGCGATGCGCGCCGCCCAGGACATGCTCGGTGCGTTCGACTGTGACGCCGTCGCCGAGCACGGTGCGGAACAGCGCAAGTTCGGAGCGGCAGAAGCCCTGGCAGGATTTCGCCGCGACGCAGATCGGGCAGTGATTCTCGATGAGCAGCAGCGCGCCGTCTTTGCCCCGCTCGGCCGTCGCCATATAGCCTTCCTCGCCGCGGATCGCGGCCAGGCGCTTCACCTTCTCCTTCACCGTCTTCGCATCCGCCAGCCGCGCACGATAGGTCTTCAGCGCCGCCTGCTCGCGCAGGCCGATCACCTGGTCCAGCATCGCCTCGCCGCCGGTCTTGCGGATCGCCGCGATCAGCTCCAGCGTGAGGCCGGCATGGTTGTCGGGAAAGCGCGCATGGCCGGCTTCGGTCAGCGACCAGACGCGCTTCGGCCGGCCCACGCCGGCGCTGCGATCCTCCGTAGCAACGAGACCGTCCTCCTGCAGGCGCAGGAGATGCTGGCGCGCGCCGACCGCGGTCATGCCGAGCTTGCGGCCCAGCGCCTCGGCGGTCTGCGGGCCGGCGGCTTTCAGCGCGTGCAAGACGCGCAGGGATCCGCGATGTTTCATGGCACGCAGCCTAGCAGGCTCGCCGATATTTGAAAAGTGTTTGCTTTTCTAATTATGCGAGGCTAAGACGGGTCGGCGTCGAACCCGGCGAGGTCGCCCATGCCCCTGGCTCTTCCGCTGCGCCTGATGGCGCTGCTCTACCTGCGTCGGCCGCCCTCCGGCGCGCCGCGCGCCGGACCCGCGAACCGGCGGCGGCTCGATCTCTGCGCCCTGCCCCGCTATCTCCGGCGCGATATCGGTTTCGACACCTTCGACTGCGAGACCCGCGCGGATTGGCGGGACCTCCGGTGAATCCCGCGGTCGAGGCATTGCCGGCCACCCGGCTGTTCCAGCGGCGCAACCTGGCGTCGCTGGTGCTGGTCAATCTCGGCGTCGGCCTGCACGCCACGATTTGGTATCTCGCCTCGACCGCGATGCCGAGCGCGGTCGAGGATCTCGACGCCGCCGCCTATCTGAGCTGGGCGACCAGCCTCTATCTGATGACCTCGATCCTGGGCGGCGCGATGCTGCCGCCGATCAAGTCGCGCTTCGGCGCGCGCTCTTCCATGATGGCGGCCTGCCTGGTCGTGGTCGGCGGCGGCATCGTCGCCGGCCTCGCGCCCAATGTCGGATTCATCCTGGGCGGCCGCGCGGTGCAGGGTCTCGGCGAGGGATTCCTGCTGGCGCTGAGCTACAGCCTGGTGCGCGAGCTGTTCGACAACGCCTTGGTGCCGCGGGTCGCCGGCGTCGAGGCCGTCACCTGGGCGATCGCCGTCTTTCTCGGCCCGCTGCTCGGCGGCTGGCTGACCGATCTCGGGAGCTGGCGCTTCGCCTTCTTCGGTTCGGCGGCGCTGCCTCTGCCGATGATGGTGCTGGGCTGGGTGATCCTGCGCGGCCGGCCGCATGTGCCGATGCCGCAGACGGCGCCGTTGCTCCGTCTCGCGCTGCTGGCGGTCGGCGTTGTGGCGATCGCGGTCGCGGACCGGCTCTCCTCCTGGGGCATCGCCGCGGTCGCCTTCGGCGTCGCGCTGATCTCGCTGACCCTGGCGGTCGATCGCCGCGCCTTGCACAAGCTCTTTCCCACCGCCTTCCCCGGCATCCGCCATCCGGTCTCGCTCGGCATCTGGGTCATGTGCCTCATGGCGCTGTCGGAGGCCGCGGTCTATGTCTACGGCCCCTATATCCTGCAGCTCTATCGCGGCCTCGGGCCGACCATGGCCGGCTATTTCGGCGCGATCCACGCCTTGGCCTGGGCGGTCTCGGCGATCCTGGTGGCGCCGCTCGCCGCGCGCTGGCACAACCTCGCGATCCTCGCCGGGCCGACCTCGCTCGCATTGGGCCTGGCCGGCCTCGGCTTCACCCTGGCCGGCAGTCCACTGCCGGTGATCGCCGTCGCCATGGTGCTGATCGGCACCGGCTTCGGCATCTCCTATGCGTTCCTCACCCAGCGCATCATGGCGACCAGCGAATCCGGCGAGGAAGACGCGACGGTCGCCTCGATGTCCACGCTCTGGGGAATGGGCGGCGCGATCAGCGCCGCGGTGGCCGGGCTGGCCGGGAACTGGATCGGGCTCGACGGCCCGCTCACCCGCGCGGTGATCGAGAAAGCGTCGCACGCCCTGTTCGGCGGCGGCGCGCTGATCGCGGCGCTCGGCATCCTGTTCGCCTGGCGGCTGGTCGCGGTCTTCGCCGCGCATCAGGCCCGCGCCGCCGCGGCATAGGATTTTCCGAACCAATTGCGCATTTAATTCGAGTTTTCGAATGCGGACTCGTGCGGCATTCTGCGCGCAAATCCTGCGAAGACCACGGGGGCCGATCCGTCATGCCGCGCGATCCACGCTACGATATCCTGTTCGAGCCGGTGAAGATCGGGCCCGTCACGGCGAAGAACCGCTTCTATCAGGTGCCGCATTGCAACGGGCAGGGCTATCGCGACCCTTCCGCGATGGTGCAGATGCGCAAGAACAAGGCCTCCGGCGGCTGGGCCGTGCTCTGCACCGAGCAGGTGGAGATCCACCACACCTCGGAGATCACGCCCTTCATCGAGCTGCGCCTCTGGGACGATCGCGACCTGCCGGTCTTCGAGAAGATCACCGGCGCGATCCACGGCGAGAACGCGCTGGCCGGGATCGAGCTCGCCTATAACGGCATGAACGGGCCGAACTTCTATACCCGCGAGACGCCGCTTGGGCCGAGCCATCTGCCGATCGCGACCTTCACCTATGATCCGGTGCAGGCGCGGGCGATGGATAAGGAGGACATCCGCAATCTCCGCCGCTGGCACCGCAACGCGGCGCTCCGGGCCAAGCGGGCCGGTTTCGACCTCATCTATGTCTATTGCGCCCACGGCTTCTCGACCTTCCAGCATTTCCTGTCGCGGCGCATGAACCATCGCAGCGACGAATATGGCGGCAGTCTCGAGAACCGCATGCGCCTGCTGCGCGAGGTGACCGAGGACACCAAGGACGCCGTCGGCGACCGCTGCGGCGTCGTGCTGCGCTTCGCCATGGACGAGCTGATGGGGCCGGACGGCATCAACAAGTCCGAAGGCGAGGAGGTGATCGGCCGGATGGGGGAGGTCCCCGACCTCTGGGACCTGACCATGGGAAGCTGGGATCACGATTCCCGCACCTCGCGCTTCGCCGAAGAAGCGGCGGAGGAAGAGTTCGTCCGCGGCGTGAAGAGGCTGACCTCCAAGCCGGTGGTCGGCGTCGGCCGCTTCACCTCGCCCGACCAGATGGTGCGGCAGATCAAACAAGGCATCCTCGATTTCATCGGGGCCGCGCGGCCGTCGATCGCCGATCCCTTCATCCCGCAGAAGATCGACCAGGGCCGGATCGACGACATCCGCGAATGCATCGGCTGCAACATCTGCATCTCCGGCGACATGACCATGTCGCCCAGCCGCTGCACCCAGAACCCCGCCATGGGCGAGGAATGGCGCCGCGGCTGGCACCCGGAGCTGATCCGCGCCAAGGAAAGCGCGTCGAAGGTGCTGGTGGTGGGGGCTGGACCCGCGGGCCTCGAAGCGGCGCGGGCGCTCGGCCAGCGCGGCTATGATGTCGCGCTCGCCGAGGCGACGACCGAGCTCGGCGGCCGCGTGGCGCGGGAATGCCGCCTGCCCGGCCTCTCGGCCTGGGGCCGCGTGCGCGATTACCGCGCCGGACAGATCGCGAAGATGCCCAATGTCGAGATCTACTACGACAGCCGGCTCGATGCCGGTCAGGTGCTGGAATTCGGCTTCGACCAGGTGCTGATCGCGACCGGCGGCACCTGGCGCCGCGACGGCGTCGCACATTTCAACACCCTGCCGATTCCGATCGCGGCCGATGCCGATGTGCTGACGCCCGACGACCTGATGGCGGGCAAGCGGCCCGCAGGCAAGAACGTCGTGCTCTACGACGACGATCACTACTACATGGGCGGCGTGCTGGCCGAGCTGCTCGTGAAGGACGGCAGCAAGGTCACCTTGGTGACGCCGTCCGCCGATATCTCCGCCTGGTCGAAGAACACGCTGGACCAGTTCAAGATCCAGGCGCGGCTGATCGAGCTCGGCGTCGAGCTGGTTCCGGCCCGCGCGGTCACGTCGATCGCGCGCGGCAGCGTCGAGACCGCGTGCTTCTATACCGGCCGCACCGACCGGCGCGCAGCCGATGCCGTGGTGCTGGTGACCGCGCGTCTGCCCAACGATCGGCTCTATCTCGACTTGAAGGCGCGCGAAGCGGAGTGGAAGGATGCCGGCATAAGCGCGGTCAAAGGCGCCGGCGATGCCTGGGCGCCCTCCACCATCGCCGCTGCGGTCTATGCCGGCCGCCGCTATGCCGAGGAGCTGGACGCGCCGGACATCGGCGACGCCCTGCCGTTCAAGCGCGAGCTGACGGAGCTGGCGGCGGATTGACGAATCGCATCGTCGCGGTCGAGACTGGCGTCAGCATGCTTTCACCGGCTGGCCCCGCCGCATTTGAGTCGTCGATCGCGCGGATGACGCTCCGGGCGATCACGTTGCCCTTCGCGCGGCCGAAACATTCCCTGATCGCCGGTGCACCGCTCATCCTGCTGCTCGGCTTCTTCTGGATCGATGCGGCATTTTTCATCGCCGGCCCGTTGAGCATCGCGACGCCGAGCGTACCCGCCCTGCAGGAGATCGGCCGCGAGCAGGGGAACATGTGGATGCGGCCGTCCGGCGGCCTGTTCTGGGTCGCGGGCTGGATCGCCCTGGCCTTCTGGTGTGTCGCCTGGCAACGCGCCGTTCTGCGCGGGTTTAACGAGCCCGTCTTGCGCTGGCTGCTGGACAGCCTGCGGTGGCTGCCTATCTGTTTGCCGCTCTTTCTGGTCTGGTACTTCCTCGTCGTCGCGCTGATGGGTCTCTCCAACGCGATCTATACGGCCGAGCTGCACCTCGAGATCAGTCCGAACGGCTTGCCGCTACGACCGGGCGGCCTCATCGGAAACTTTGGACCGCTGGTCGTCGGATTCCTGGTCGCGCTCTGGTTCCTGGTGCAAGTGTCACCTCTGCTGGCGCTGAGCGCGGAAGAAAGCTGGCAAGCAAACCTTGCCGCCACGCTCCGACTCACCCATGGCCGGCTCGGCCTCAGGATGTATCTGGCTTTTCTGGGAATCATCCTGTTGAGCTGGATCCTCGGCGTACAGTCGCGCCACGCGCTGGCACTGTTTCTGACCGACGCAACTCTGTTCGGATATATCTGGGACGCAACGCGTCTCGTCGCCCTGCTGACGCAAATCTGGCTCGTCACGTTGCCCGCTCTGGTCGTCGCATCCATCATCGGCAAGGTAGCGCGATGATCGTCACCACCCCTGCCGACCTCGTCGCCGCGGTGCCACGCCAGCACCGGCTGGCGGCGCTCGATCTCGGAGAGAAGACGATCGGCATCGCCATCGGCGATCCGGGGCATAAAGTGGCGTCGCCGCTGACCACCATCCGCCGCACCAAGTTCACCAAGGACGCGACCGAGCTCCTGCGGATCGTCGACGAGCGGCAGATCGGCGGCCTGGTCATCGGTCTGCCGCTCAACATGGACGGAACCGAGGGGCCCCGCTGCCAGTCGGTGCGCCAGTTCGCCGCCAACCTGATGCGGCTCCGCGAGCTGTCGATCGCGTTCTGGGACGAGCGTCTGTCCACCATGGCGGTGACCCGCGGCATGATCGAAGCGGATATGAGCCGCGCCAAGCGCGCCAAGGTGGTCGATCAATCGGCCGCCGCCTTCATCCTGCAAGGCGCGCTGGATTCCTTGCATCGCGGCTAGGTTCTGTACCCATAAAGGGGATTCCCTTTAGCGGCTGGCTGTGATTCAAGCTTCCAAACGGACGGGAGCTTGGATCATGGCGCGCTTTGATCTAACGGATACCGAGTGGTCGTTGATTGCCCCGCTGCTGCCGAACAAGCCGCGGGGCGTCCCTCGCCAGGACGACCGACGGGTGCTCAACGGGATTTTCTTCATCCTGCGCACCGGCTCGCCGTGGCGCGACCTGCCGGAGCGGTATGGGCCTTACACGACGGCCTATAACCGGTTTAACCGGTGGGCCAAGGCGGGGGTCTGGCTGAAGGTGTTCGAGACGCTGGCGCAGCGCTCACCCAAGTCGCTGCATCTGATCGACAGCTCGATCGTACGGGCCCACCAGCACGCGGCCGGCGGTAAAAAGGGGGCCCGGATCACGCCATCGGCCGTTCTCGTGGAGGACTGAGCACCAAGATCCACGCCGTCGTGGATGCTCACGGCCTGCCGGTCCGCCTGGTGCTGACGCCAGGCCAAGCTTCCGACAAGACAACCTTCCCCGTGCTGATCGAAGGCTTGCCGCTGGCCCGCGATGTGGTCGCCGACCGTGGGTTCTTCGCCCGCGCCATCATCGACCTGATCGAGGCCAGGGGCGCCGCCGCTCATATCCCCTCGCAAAGCAACGTCCGGGTCCGCCGCGTCGTTGATCTCGAGATCTACCGCCATCGCAACCTCGCCGAGCGCTTCTTCAACAAGCTCAAGCACTTCCGCAGGATCGCCACCCGCTTCGACAAATTGGCCAGAAACTACCTCGCTGCCGTCCTCATGGCCGCTATCCGACTATGGACCCGCGCTTATGAGTCCACGACCTAGCGGCAACTGCCGCCGCTTAGAACCGCATGCCATCAGACTGAATCGCCTCTGCCCTCACCCCGGCCCACTCCCCGGTGGGGAGAGGGAGCAGATGACGCTCGCGGCTTCCACTGCACGGCGATGTCCTCTCTTCCCAGCGGAGCGTCGCGATACGGGTTCGAATCCCCTTAGGGAAGCCAACCCGGTTTACGGGAGCGTCCGGCCTTAACGACACCGACGGCGTCTATCCGGCTGCGGCGAGCAACACTTCGACCGCTCGGCCTGGTGCCAGACGCGGGATGCTGTGCCCACAATCGAGCGACAATGTCGTCCAGTCCGGATCGCCCTGAAGACGCTCGAACAGGTCAAGGAAAGGGCTTCCCGCCCAGCCATGC
>DASZYM010000344.1:0-10047 GCA_035545355.1 Dongiaceae bacterium | reverse complement strand
CGCCTGGGCCCAGAGATTGGCGACCGGATCCATCGCCATCTCGAACAGCTCATGGCTCGCGGTGACGCTGACCGGGTCGCCGTCCTTCAGGCTGGTCTGCACGAAGACCTTGGTGATCGGCTGGCCGTGCTTGGTGATGTCATGGAAGCCGAGCGTGGTCGCCTCTTTGGCGGTGTCGAAATAGAGGAACTGCCAGTCGGTCGGCTTGGCGCGCTCGGTGACATAGAGCGTCACCGGGTACCCCCAGACCGGGAGGAAGTGCCGGTCGTAGCATTTCTGCAAGGCGGCGGTGAGCTTGCCGATCGGCAAGCCGATGCCGAGCCTGGTCTTGTCGATGCAGGCGATGTGGACCAGCCGGTTGCGGTCGGTGGCGCTGGCGCGGCTCCTTGCCATGGTTCCCCTCGATCGGCGCATCCCGGGAATTATACACCGGGCTCAGCGGATCTTCACATGCTCCGCCAGGAAGTCGATGAAGGCGCGGATGCGCGCCGGCAGATACGCACCCTGGCCGACGAAGACCGCGTGGATCGGCTCGGCGTCGCCGGGATTGAGCGGCTCGAGCACCGGCTTCAGCCGCCCCGCCTTGATGTCCGGCCCGACATGGAACTGCGCAAGACGCGTGATGCCGACGCCCGCCAATGCCAGTTGCCGCGCCGTCTCGCCGTCGCCGACCTGCACATTGCCGCGCGCCGGGAAGCTCACCAGCCGCCCGCTCTCGCGGAACGGCCAGCCGTCGCGGATGCGCTCGAAATTGAAGCTGATGAGATTGTGCTCGGCCAGATCGCCGAGACGGCGCGGCGTGCCTTTGCGGCGCAAATAGTCCGGGGCCGCGACCAGCGCCATCCGGCTCTCGCCGAGCTTGCGCGCCACCAGCTTGGAGCTGCGCATCGGCCCGACCCGGATCGCCACATCCGCGCGCTGCTCCAGGAGATCGATGACCTGGTCGCTGAGCGCGATGTCGAGCTCGACCTCCGGATGCCGTGCCAGGAATTTCGGCACCAGCGGCAGCAGGTGGTGCATGCCGAACGGCACGTTGCTGTTGACCCTGACGCGGCCGCGCGGCGCGGCGCCCGATGCCGCCTCGCTCTCGGCTTCCGCGATATTCGCCAGGATGTCGATGCTCCGCCGATAGAAGGCCTGTCCCTCGGCCGTGAGCTGCAGGCGCCGGGTCGAGCGGTTCACCAATCTCGCGCCGAGCCGCGCCTCCAGCCGTCCCACCAGCTTGCTGACCGCCGATGGCGTCAGCCGCAGGCTGCGCGCGGCGGCAGAGAAGCCGCCGCTCTCGACCATGCGGACGAACACTTCCATCTCACCGGTGCGATTGGTGTCGGTGCGCGGCATTGTGAATTCATATCATAGATCATGTTCTAAATGACGTTCTAATTCATCCTCGATCTCCCGCCTATCTCAGATCGGCAGTGAAGTGGGAGAACGTCATGGAATATCGCCGCCTTGGGGCTTCCGATCTCGCGGTCCCCGCGCTCAGCTTCGGCACCGGCACGTTCGGCGGCAGCGGCCCGCTGTTCGGCGCCTGGGGCAATACCGATGCCGAGGAGGCGCGCCGCCTGGTCGATATCTGCCTCGATGCCGGCGTCACCTTGTTCGACACAGCCGATGTCTATTCGATGGGCGCCTCGGAGACCGTGCTCGGCGCGGCGATCAAGGGTCGGCGCGACCATGTGCTGATCTCGACCAAGACGGCTCTGCCGATGGGCGACGCGCCGGACCAATGGGGCACCTCCCGCGCACGGCTGATCCGCGCCGTCGAGGATGCGCTGACGCGGCTCGGCACCGACCGGATCGATCTCCTGCAACTCCACGCCTTCGATGCCGCCGCGCCGATCGAGGACGTGCTGGCGACGCTGGATTCGCTGGTGAGCGCGGGCAAGCTGCGCTACATCGGCGTCTCCAACTTCGCAGGCTGGCAGCTCATGAAGTCGCTGGCCATCGCCGAGCGTCAGGGCACTCCGCGCTATATCGCGCATCAGGTCTATTACTCGCTGATCGGCCGCGACTACGAATGGGAGTTGATGCCGCTCGGCCGTGACCAGGGTGTCGGCGCACTGGTCTGGAGTCCCCTCGGCTGGGGCCGTCTCACCGGCAAGCTCAAGCGCGGCGCGCCCTTGCCCGAAGGCAGCCGCCTGCACCAGACCGCCGATTACGGCCCGCCGGTCGATGATGCTCGACTCTTCGCCGTGCTCGACGCATTGGACGCTGTCGCCGCCGAGACCGGCAAGACCGTGCCGCAGATCGCGATCAACTGGCTGCTGCAGCGTCCGACCGTGTCGTCGGTCATCATCGGCGCGCGCAACGAGCGGCAGCTCCGTGACAATCTCGGCGCCGTCGGCTGGTCGCTGACGGCCGAGCAGATGCAGCGGCTCGATGCGGCCAGCGCGGTGACGCCGGCTTATCCGTACTTTCCCTATTATCGCCAGGAAGGTTTCGCGCGGCTCAATCCGCCGGTCGTGTGACGTCGTCGCCTTCCACCAGGCCGCGGCTTATGGCGCGGCCCTCGTCGGCGAACATCGCCATCGCGGTCAGCATGCGGCGGAAGCCGAGCTTGCGGTAGAAGCCTTCCTTGCCGGGATTGGCATAGAGGATGATCTTGCCATGGCCGGCGGAGAGCCCGGTCAGCTTGCGCACCAGGGCCTGGCCGAGGCCCCGGCCCTGGAAGTCCGGATGCACGACGATGTCGCAGAGATAGGAGCAATCGACGCCGTCCGCGACCGCGCGTCCGGCGCCGATGACCGCGCCGTCCTGGAACACGAAGCATTTGAACATGCTGTTCGCATAGGCGCGCCTCAGGCGATCGGCCGGCTTGTTGCCGAGCGGCGCGATGCGATAGAGCTCGGACAGAGCCGCCCAGTCGACCTTGCCGTCGTCGAACGCCCATTCCATCGCGTGACTTCCCGTTACTTCGCGCCGCTCGAATAGTAATAGGCGATCGCCTGGGCGCGGCTGTTGACGCCGAGCTTGTCATAGAGGTTCCGCAGATGGAACTTCACCGTGTTGACCGAGATGCCGAGCTCGCTGCCGAGCGCGCGATTGCCGAGGCCCCGCGCCAAGGCCGAGAGCAGCGCCTTCTCCCGCGCGGTCAGCGCTTCCGCGGGATCGTGCTTCAGCGCGCGCACGTCGATGAAGGGGAAGACCATCTGCCCCTGCGCGATCGCATAGGCGGTGTCGGTGAGCTGCTTCTGCAGGTTGGCGCGCCCGCAGAATCCGGCGGCGCCGGCGCTCATCGCGCGGCGCCCCAGATCGAGATCGCCCTCGGGCCCATAGACCAGCATGCGCGGCGCATTCGCGCGGCCGCGCAGGGTCTCCAGCAGCCGCTCGCCGCCGATCGCCGGCAGCGCCCAATCGACGACGCCGAGCGCCGTCGGCAGCCGCGCGGTCGTTTCCAGCAGTGCCTCGGCGCTGGCCAGGGTCGCGACCAGGGTGAAGCGCGGGTCGCGCTCGATGAGGTCGGAAAGGGCGGAGAGCATCAGCGGATTGCCGTCCGCCAAGGCGACGCTGATCGGGCTCTGTTTCACTGAATCGGCCATTTCCCACCCTGATGGATAGGAGACTAGATCAGGCCTGATCGCGGAGCAATCCTAAAGAATGGGAAATGACCCACCCTAACGGGTTATGAAGGATGGGGCCTTGGAGTGTTGTGGCCGGAGACCTACCCGGTCAGACTCGCCTGCAATAAACAGGCGGGCCAGATCCGCCGCAGACTGAGGAGGAAAAGATGGCGGGTATCCGTGGCCTGTTCATTCCGGGTCCGACCAATGTGCCGGAGCGCGTGCGCCGCGCGATGGACGTGCCGATGGAGGACCAGCGGGCTCCGGATCTGCCGGATTTCACCCGGCCGCTGTTCCAGGATCTGAAGCGCATCTTCCGGACCGAGGACGGCCAGGTCTTCCTGTTTCCCGCCTCGGGCACCGGCGGCTGGGAAGCGGCGATCACCAACACGCTCTCGCCCGGCGACAAGGTCCTGGCCGCGCGGTTCGGCCAGTTCTCCCATCTCTGGATCGATCTCTGCCAACGGCACGGGCTCGAAGTCGAGATCGTCGATTGCGACTGGGGCGAAGGCGTGCCGGTCGAGCGCTATGCCGACATCCTCGCCGCCGACCAGGGGCACCGGATCAAGGCGGTGCTCGCCTGCCAGAACGAGACCGCGACGGGTGTGACCAGCGACATCGCCGGCGTGCGCCGGGCGCTCGACGAGACGCGGCATCCGGCCCTGCTCTTCGTCGACGGCGTCTCCTCGATCGCCAGCATCGATTTCCGGATGGATGAATGGGGCGTCGATATCGCCGTCGCCGGGTCGCAGAAGGGCTTCATGCTGCCCGCCGGCCTCGCGATCCTCGGCGTCAGCCGGAAGGCGCTCGCCGCGGCCAAGCCGGCGAAGCTCCACCGCTGCTATTTCGACTTCGCCGACATGATCCGCACCAACCAGGACGGCTTCTTCCCCTACACGCCGCCGCTCCATCTGATCCGTGGGTTGCGCGCCGCGGTCGATATGCTGCTGGAGGAGGGATTGGAGAACGTCTTCGCGCGGCATCATCGCCTGGCCGAAGGCGTGCGCCGCGCGGTCGCCGCCTGGAACCTGAAGCTCTGCGCCAGGGAGAAGCGCTGGCATTCCGACACGGTGAGCGCGGTCCAGCTTCCCGACGGCTTCGATTCCAACGCGCTGATCCGCCATGCCTATACCCGCTACGGCCTGTCGCTCGGCCTCGGCCTCGCCAGGCTCAACGGCAAGGTGTTCCGCATCGGCCATCTGGGCGACCTCAACGAGCTCATGGTGCTGAGCGCGCTCGGCACGACGGAGCTCGTCTTGCGCGACCAGGGCGTGCCGATCAAGGCCGGCAGCGGCGTCGGCGCCGCGATCGAGCATTTCCATCAGACCGGCACCGCGCTCGCCGTCGCGGCCGAATAGGGGAGGGCGATCATGGACATCCATGAATACCAGGCGAAGGAAATCCTCGCGGGCTTCGGCGTTCCGGTGCCGCGCGGCGGCCTCGCCTACAGCCCCGAACAGGCGGCCTATCGCGCCCGCGAGATCGGCGGCAACAAATGGGCGGTGAAGGCCCAGGTCCATACCGGCGGACGCGGCAAGGCCGGCGGCGTCAAGCTCTGCAGCGACGAGCACGAGGTCTATGACGCGGCCGACGGCATGTTCGGCAAGCGGCTGGTCACGCACCAGACCGGGCCCGAGGGCAAGATCGTCTACCGCGTCTATGTCGAGGGCGCGGTGCCGATCCTGAAGGAGATCTATCTCGGCTTCGTGCTGGATCGCAAAACGGAACGCGTGATGGTGGTCGCCTCCGCCGCCGGCGGCATGGAGATCGAGGAGATCGCCGCCTCCAAGCCGGAATCGATCATCCGCTCGGTGGTCGAGCCCGCGGTCGGCATGCAGGCCTTCCAGGCGCGCGAGATCGCCTTCGGCCTCGGCATCGCGCCGGACCATATCCAGCAGGCCGTGCTCACGATCATGGGCTGCTACAAGGCGCTCGAAAGCCTCGATGCCAGCATGGTGGAGATCAACCCGCTGGTGATCACCGAGGAAGGCGTGGTGGCGCTCGACGCCAAGATGACCTTCGACGACAACGCGCTCTTCCGTCACCCCAGCGTCGCCGAGCTCCGCGACAAAAGCCAAGAGGACTCGCGCGAAACCCGCGCCGCCGATCGCGGCCTTTCCTATGTCGGCCTGACCGGCAATATCGGCTGCATCGTCAACGGCGCCGGTCTCGCGATGGCGACCATGGACATGATCAAGCTGGCCGGCGGCGAGCCCGCCAACTTCCTGGATATCGGCGGCGGCGCGACGCCGGACCGGGTGGCCAAGGCGTTCCGCCTGGTGATGTCGGACGACAACGTGCAGGCGATCCTGGTCAACATCTTCGCCGGCATCAATCGCTGCGACTGGGTGGCGGAAGGCATCGTGCAGGCGCTGGAGAAGAATCCGGTGCATGTGCCGCTGGTGGTCCGCCTCGCCGGCACGCATGTGGAGGAGGGCCGCCGCATCCTCGCGCGCAGCGGCCTGCCGATCATCCGCGCCAACACTCTGGCCGAGGCCGCGGACCGCGCGGTGCAGGCGTGGCGCAACGATATTGCGCTGAAACAGCCGAAAGCGGTGGCCTGAGGGAGGTTATGAGATGAGCGTGCTTCTGGATCGCGACACCCGCGTCATCGTGCAGGGCATCACCGGCCGCATCGGCGGCTTCCATGCCAAGGAGATGCGGGACTACGGCACCAATGTGGTCGGCGGCGTGACGCCGGGCAAAGGCGGCAGCCAGGTCGATGGCGTCCCCGTGTTCAACACGGTGAAAGAGGCGGTGGAGAAGACCGGCGCCACGGCCTCGATCGTCTTCGTGCCGCCGCCGTTCGCGGCTGACTCGATCATGGAAGCGGCGGATGCGGGCTTGAAGCTCTGCGTCGCGATCACCGACGGCATTCCGTCCCAGGACATGATCCAGGTGAAGCGCTATATGCGCCGCTACCGCGCCGAGAACCGCATGACCCTGATCGGCCCGAACTGCGCCGGCGTGATCACGCCGGACAAGGCGCTGCTCGGCATCATGCCGGGCCACATCTATCAGCCGGGCCATGTCGGCATCGTCGGCCGCTCCGGCACGCTCGGCTACGAGGCCGCGGCGCAGATGAAGGAGCTCGGCATCGGCGTCTCGACCAGCGTCGGCATCGGCGGCGATCCGATCAACGGCTCCTCGTTCCGCGACGTCCTCGAGCTGTTCGAGAAGGACCCCGACACCCATGCCGTGGTCATGATCGGCGAGATCGGCGGACCGCAGGAGGCCGAAGCCGCCGAATTCGTGCGCAAGCACATGTCGAAGCCGGTGATCGCCTATATCGCCGGCCTCTCGGCGCCGAAGGGCCGCAAGATGGGCCATGCCGGCGCCATCATCTCGGCCTTCGGCGAGAGCGCCAACGAGAAGGTGGAGATCCTGCGCGAGGTCGGCGTCGCCATCTCGCCGACTCCCGCGGAGATCGGTTCGACCGTCGCGACGGTCCTCAGGAAAGCGGCGTAGGGGGCTACGTTCGCTTGAAGCCCCGCCCGGTCGCTCCTTCCAGAGCGGCGATCGGGCGGGGCGATTTTCTTTGCGGCGTCGGTGGACCGAGCGTGGGTTCCCCCACCAACCTCCCCCGAAGACGGGGGAGGCTATAGTGTTCACGCCGGCAGCAGCCAGCCGTCCTCGACCGCGACGTTGACCTCGGTCCCTTCCGCCGGCGGCTCGCCGCGATGCAGCAGCCGGATCAAGTGCTCCGGCGCCTGGGCGACCCGGCAATGCAGCATGGTCGCCGCGCCTTCGAACACCGCGCGTTCCACTTTCGCCAGGATCCCCTGCGCGGCAATCGCCAGGCCTTCGGGCCGCAAGCAGGCGAAAGACGACGTGCCGCCTTCCGCGGCGCGCAGGCGGATCGGATGGCCCCAGAGCTTCGCCTCGAGGACGCCGCTGCGGCCGGCGACCGCTTCGTCGAGCGGCACGACCAGGCCGCGGCCGACGAAATCGGCGACCATCGGCGTCGCCGGCTCGGCATAGAGGCGGCGCGGCGCCGCGACCTGCTGGATCCGGCCTTCATGCATCACCGCGACCCGGTCGGCCAAGGCCATCGCTTCCGCCTGGTCGTGGGTGACATAGAGGATCGTCGCGCCGAGCTGGCGGTGCAGGCGGTGGAACTCCGCCTGCAGGCTGTCGCGCAGATGCACGTCGAGATTGGCCAGCGGCTCGTCCATCAGGATGACCGAGGGCTCCATGGCGATGCAGCGCGCCAAAGCGACGCGCTGACGCTGCCCGCCGGAGAGGGTCTCCGGCATCGCCTTGGCGCGGTCCGGCAGGCCGACGACGGCGAGCGCGCGTTCGACGCGCTTGCCGCGCTCGCCGCGCGCCATGCCGCGGATCTTCAGCGCGTATTCGACATTCTCGTGCACGTTCATATGCGGCCAGAGCGCGTAGGACTGGAACACCATGCCGATGCCGCGCGCTTCCGGCGGGACCGATGCGCCGCCGCCCTGCGCCACGATGCGCGATCCGATCGTGATGGCGCCTTGATCCGGCAGCTCGAATCCGGCGAGCAGGCGCAGCAGCGTGGTCTTGCCGCAGCCCGATGGGCCGAGCAGGGCCACGAACTCGCCGGCGGCAACGTCGAGATCGACCCGATCGACGGCGGCCTTGTCGGCGAAGCGTTTGGTGACCGCGCTGAGCGTCACGGCATCCATGGCAATGTCCCTTTCGGCATGCGGCGCGCCGCCAGAGTGGCGAGCCCGGCCAAGGCGAGGATCACGAAAACGGTGAGGCTGGCGACCGCGGCGGCCGGGCCGGCTGCCCCCTCGGATTGCAGCGAGAACACCATGACGCCGACGGTCTCGTGGCCCTGCGACCACAAGAGCGCCGAGACGGTGAGCTCGCTGAAGGCGGTGAGGAAGACCAGCAGCGCGCCGGACGCGACCGCCGGGCGCAAGGCGGGCAGGATGATGCCGAACAGCCGCCGCGGCCCCGTGGCGCCGGCGAGCCGCGCGGCTTCCTCCAGGGTCGGATCGATCTGGCGCATCGCCGCGCTCAAGGGCCGCAGCACGATCGCCAGGAAGCGCGAGAGATAGGCGGCGAGGATGATCAGCGAGGTGCCGTAGAGGCTGACGCCGATGAGCGGCAGCGGCTTCAGGAAGATCAGGATCATCGCGATCGCCAGCACCGTGCCGGGCACCGCATAAGGCGCGTCCGCAGCCGCGTCGAGGGCGCGGATCCAGCGCCAGCGCCGCACCTCGGCGTAATAGGCGAGCACCAAAGCCAGCATCGCGGTGATCGCCGCCGCGGCGGCGGAGATCAAGGTGCTGTTGAGGAAGGCGCGCTGGGTCGGCTGATATTCGGTCAGCACGTAAGTGAAGTTCTCGAACGTCGCGGTCGCGAAGCTCAGCGGCACGCCGAGCGCCGGCACGAGCGAGGCGGCGAGCAAGGCCAGCAGCGGCACCACGGTCAGCACCAGCAGCACGATCCAGACCGCGAGGGCGAAGACCGGCCGGCTGCGACCGAGCTCCAGGATGGGGCCGCTCGGCCCGGCACTGCGCAGGATCGGCGCGCGCCGGAAGGCCTCGCGCTGGAAGATCAGGCCGAGGCCGGCGAGGACCGCGAGCACCAGGCCGAGCGCTGCGGTCTCGCCCAGCACCGAAGGGCCGAAGCCGCTGAGGCGCTGATAGATCAAGGTGGTGAGAACAGTGAAGCGTCCGGGGATGCCGAGCAGGGCCGGCGTGCCGAAATTGCCGATCGCGGAGACAAAGGCCAGCGCGCCGCCGGCGAACAGTGCGGGCTGCAGCAAAGGCAGGATGATGCCGGCAAAGACATGGCGCTTACGGCCGCCGGCCGAGCGCGCGGCCTCGATCAGATCGCAGGGCAGGCGACGGATCGCCGCCATCATCGTCAGGAAGACCAGCGGCGCATGTTCGAGCCCCATCACGAAAGTCACGCCCCCGCCGCCATAGAGCGGATGGCCGGAGATCGGACCGAGGATCGCCTCGAGCGCGTCGCGCACCGGCGTGCCGCTGTCGAGCAGGCGGATCCAGGCCAAGGCCGAGATCTGCGGCGGGATCAGCAGCGGCAGCAGGCAGAGCAGATTGAGCGCGCCCTTGCGCCGGATGTCGGTGAGGCCGATCGCCAGGGCCAGCCCGCCGCCGAGCGCGGCCGAGATGATCGAGGAGCCGATGCTGGAGATGAGCGTGTTGACGCCTGCCTTGAAGACGCTGTGGCTCCAGAGGCTCTCCAGCGGCAGCGTGCCGTCCTTGCCGGGGAGCAGCGCTTCGACCAGCAGGCGCAGCATCGGCACGAGGCAGAGGCCGATGACGATGGCGGCGACGATGCCGGCAAGCAGCCGGTCCCCGCCGCCTGCGGAAGCGCGGCCGCGGGGCGGCGTGAGCTGCAACTTGTTGGGCGAGGCGGCGGCGCCGTCGGTCATGGCGCCGCCGCTGTCATCGGCCGGTCAGCCGCCGAAGAGGTCGGAGAACTTCTTCTTGATCTCGTCGGTCTCACCGGTGACGTCCTTGGTGGAAGCCGG
>DASZYM010000343.1:0-12565 GCA_035545355.1 Dongiaceae bacterium | reverse complement strand
GTCCGTCACGGCATCTCCAAGGCGCTGACCCATTTCGAGCCGGAGCTGCGCTCCGCGCTGAAGAAGGAAGGCTTCCTGACCCGCGACAGCCGCACCGTCGAGCGTAAGAAGTACGGCCGCCGCAAGGCCCGCCGGAGCTTCCAGTTCTCGAAGCGCTAGGCTCTCTGGATTACCTGGGAGACGGGAAGGGCCGCGGAGAAATCCGCGGCCCTTTGCTTTTCCCACCGGACCGAAGGTAGGCTCTTGCCGGATGGGGCGAGTGACGGAGGTTCCGATGCGCAAGACCGACCGGAAGTCCGGCGACGGCAAGCCGCTCGACGAGAAGGAGCTGGACCGCGTCAGCGGCGGGATGGATGTCCAGATCGGCCAGGTGGCCTCGGCCGTGACCACGACCGACGGCCAAGGCGTCCTCAGCAGTGCGCTGGTCGGCGCGGTCGTCAAAGGCGTGACGGACGACGCCAACAACAAGGGACGTCAACGCTGACCTCCGATGTGATCGTGATCGGCGCCGGGATTGCCGGCGCCACCGCCGCGACCCTGCTGGCCAAGCACGGGCTTTCCGTCACCATTCTCGAGGCGCGGGACCGCGTCGGCGGGCGCGGCTATGCGCGGACCTTCGCCGATACCGAGGAGGTGGTGGATTTCGGCGGCGCCTGGATCACGCCCTGGCAGGAGCGCATGCGCAAGCTCTGCCGCGAGCATTGGAGCGAGATCCGCTCGCGCATCCCGGTCGGCGAGCGGCGCTTCCTGCGCGACGGCGGATTGCAGCGCGAGGTGACCTCCTCGGAGGACCGCCCCGCGCATGAACGCGCAATCGCGCGGATCGCAGCGGATGCGATGCTGCTGCGGATGGGCCATACCGTCGACGAGCACGGACGCCCGATCGCCCATATCAGCTACGCCGACTATCTCGACCGCGTCTCGCCGCCGCAGGCGACGCGCGATCTCTTGAGCGCCTGGTGGTGCGCTTCGGGCAATGCCGACAAATCCTTGGCGCCGGCGGCCGAGCTGCTGATGAGCTCGACCTATGGCGACGGGCTCACGGAATCCATGGCCGATGTCTGGGCCGACACCATCGTCGGCGGGGTGTCCGAGCTGGTGACGCGGATGATCGTCACCTCCGGCGCGAAGCTTGTGACCAGCCAGCCGGTCACCAGGATCGTGACCACGAAGGACGGTGTCTCGGTCACCGCGGGCGACGGCGCGCCCTTCACGGCCAAGGCGGCGATCGTCGCGACCGGCATCAATCCGCTGCGCAACATCGCCTTCGAGCCGGCGCTTCCCGCGGCCAAGGCGGCAGCGATCGGCGTCGGGCATCTCGGCCGCGCGGTGAAGGTCTGGGCCCAGGTCACCGGCGTGCCGGCCGGCATCATGGCGACCGGCGGCGGCAGCGGCATCGAATGGATGTTCAGCGAGCGCGAGACCAGCGACGGCACCACGCTGCTGGTCGGCTTCGGCACCGCCGCCAACGGCTGGGAGCCCGATCTGCCGAAGGACATCGAGCAGGCGGTCGCGCGCTTCTTTCCGGAGGCGAAGATCGTCACCACCGACTGGCACGACTGGAACGGCGATCCCTATTCGCTGGGCGCCTGGGTCTCGGCGAAGGTCGGCGCCGAAGCGGCGACGGCCGCGACGACCTGGATGCGCGAGGGGCCGCTGGCCTTCGCCAGCTCGGATTTCGCGGCGGAGCAGGCAGGCTGGTTCGAAGGCGCCGCCGTCTCCGGCGAACACGCCGCCCACGAAATCCTCGCCTGCCTCGGCAAGAATTAACGCGGCAGCGACGCCCACGCGCTCATCAGAAACGCATCGCACACTCGGTCGTCATCCCGCGGCTAGGCCGCGGGATCCACGCCTTGAGGCTCGAAGACCGAAGGACGTGAATGCCCGTGATTAAGTCGCCGGCGAGGACCTCCTCTGACAGGACAGATCATGTGCTACCTACAGTGATGGTCGATCAAACTTGACTTGAGAACAAAAAGTGTACTACACTCATCCTCGCGTGCCCGACGACCGCCGGCGGATGGCGCGCATTCCAATTCAACAGAATCAGATTATCCGCTTGCGATGGCGGCGTGGGCATGTCCGGTCCATCTCCAACTTAGACCGGGGCTAGACGGAATCGAAAAACGGGTTGAGCCACCGCCGATGCGATCGAACTCTCTCTTTTCAAAGACTTACCCAACCTTGACGGCCCTGCAAAACGGCCACGCCCGTATAAGCGCGAGGACCGACCATCGTGAGCGAATTTAGTAAGTGCACTTGCTAAATCGACCTCTCCATATATAGTACGCACACTTACTAGAAAGCGAGGCGAGCATGGATGCGAGTTTCGTGCTGTTGCTGGTGGCGGACCCAGCGCGCAGCGCCGCGTTCTACGAGCGCCTGCTGGGCCGCGCGCCGTTCGAGCAGTCGCCGACCTTCGCCGGCTTCAAGCTGAACGGCACCACCAATCTCGGCCTCTGGTCGCAGCAGACCGTCGAGCCGCCGATGAACGGCAGGCCCGGCGCCGCCGATCTGTGCTTCGAGGTCGAGGATGTGGACGGCACCCTGGCCGAGTGGCGGGCGAAGGGGATCGCGATCCTGGCCGAGCCGCGGGATCTGGATTTCGGCCGCACCTTCGTCGGCCTCGATCCGGATGGGCATCGCCTCCGAGTCATGAAGCTGGCGCCGCAATGAACGCGAAGCGGACCGCCGGCAAGCCGATCGCCTGGGACGTCGAGCAGCCGGGGCAGAGTCCGGGCTATCTCCTCTGGCGCGTGAGCAATACCTGGCAGCGCCGCATCCGGGCGGCGCTGAAACCGCACAAGATCACCCATGCCCAGTTCGTGGTCCTCACCTGTCTGGTCTGGCTGCTCGATCGCGGCGCGACGGCCGTGACCCAGGTCTCCCTCGCCGAGCAGGCCGGGCTCGACAAGGTGACAACCGGCGACGTACTGGAAGTGCTGGAGCGGGCCAATCTGGTGAAGCGCCGGCCGCATGCCGAGGACCGGCGCGCCTGGGAGGTCACGGCGACCGCGGCCGGCCGCGCCAAGGTCGCCGCGGGTCTGCCGGATGTCGTGGCGGTGGACAGGGCCTTCTTCGGCCACTTGAAAGCGGAGACCGGGAGTTTCCTCGCCTTGATGCAGCGTCTCGATGCTGCAACCCAGGACCGCAGAACCGTCGCTTGATCGACCCGGCGGGGTCCGCTAGCTAAAGCGTGTCATTAGGAATGGAAGGTGCCTCATGCCGGCGACGGCCAGGGTTTTCATCGATGGCGAGGCGGGAACCACGGGGCTCGGCATCCGTGAGCGCCTGCTGGCCGCGCGCGACATCGAGGTGAAGAGTATCGCCGCCGAGCACCGCAAGGACCCCAATGCCCGCCGCGACCTGATGGGCGAGGTCGATGTGGTCGTGCTCTGCCTGCCCGATGCGGCGGCGAAGGAGTCGGTGGCTTTGGCCGATGGCCTCGGCAACGCCGCTCCCCGGATCCTCGATGCCAGCACCGCGCATCGCGTGGCGCCGGGCTGGGTCTATGGCTTTGCCGAGATGGCGCCGGGCCAGGCGAAGAAGATCGCCGAGGCGAAGCATGTCGCCAATCCCGGCTGCTATCCGACCGGCGCCATCGCCCTGCTGCGGCCGCTGGTCGAGGCGGGCATGATCCCCGCCGACTATCCGATCGCCATCAACGCGGTCAGCGGCTATTCCGGCGGCGGACGGCAGATGATCGAGGACCACGAGAAGACCGGCGGGCCGAGCTTCGAGCTCTATGCGCTCGGTTTCGAGCACAAGCACATCCCCGAGCTGATCGAGAATGCCAAGCTGACGCGGCGGCCGATCTTCGTGCCGTCGGTGGGGCACTTCCGCCAGGGCATGCTGGTCTCGATCCCGCTGCATCTCGACACGCTGCCGGGCAAGCCGAACGGCGGCGATCTGCGCAAGGTGCTGGCCGACTACTATCGGGGTGCGGCGCTGGTGAGCGTGCCCGAGAGCGAGAGCAACGGGCGGCTGGAGGCGGAAGCGTTGAACGACACGGATAAGCTGGAGCTGCGGGTGTTCAAGACCGATGCGCACCGCCAGGCGGTGCTGGTGGCGCGGCTGGACAATCTCGGCAAGGGCGCCTCGGGGGCGGCGGTGCAGAACATCCGCCTGATGCTCGGGCTGGATCGCGCCTGATGCCGCTCATCATCCCGCATCATGGCGTGACGCCGCGCATCGCGGCCGACGCCTTCATCGCCGAGACCGCCGTCATCATCGGCGACGTGGAGATCGGCCCGAAGAGCAGCATCTGGTATGGCTGCGTGCTGCGCGGCGATGCCAGCAGCATCACGGTCGGCAGCGGCACCAATATCCAGGACGGCACCGTCATCCATGTGAACACCCCGCGCGAAGGCGCGGTGGGCACATCGACCGTCATCGGCGACAACATCACCATCGGCCATATGGCGCTGATCCATGCCTGCACCCTGGAAAGCGGCAGCTTCGTCGGGATGAAGGCCTGCGTGATGGACGGCGCCGTGGTCGAAAGCGGCGCGATGGTCGCCGCCGGCGCGCTGGTCACGCCGGGCAAAAGGGTGAAGCAGGGCGAGCTCTGGGCCGGAAGCCCGGCCAAGCTGATGCGCCCGCTCAGCGCCAAGGAGCTCGCCTATTTCGCCTATTCGGCGGCGCATTATGTCGAGTTGGCCGGCAGCTACTGAAAGTCTTTTCCGCCGGCGAGTTTTTCTCTCTCTTGACGATCGTCTCCCGAGGCCCAGCTAACGATCAGCCCAAGCCGTCCCCAATCCAGGAAATCCCGCAATGCCAACGTTGTTCGACCCGGTTGATCTTGGGGCCGTTCGCGCGCCCAACCGCATCCTGATGGCGCCGCTGACCCGCGGCCGCTCCACCAAGGAGCACGTGCCGACGCCGCTGATGGCGGAGTATTACAGCCAGCGTGCCGGCGCCGGGCTCATCATCTCCGAGGCGACCGGCATCAGCCGCCAGGGTCTCGGCTGGGCCTATGCGCCGGGCCTCTGGACGGACGAGCAGACGGCGGCTTGGAAGCCGATCGTCGCCGCCGTGCACAAGGCCGGCGGGCGCTTCTTCGCCCAGCTCTGGCATATGGGCCGCATCGTCCATCCGGATTTCCTCGGCGGCGCCAAGGGTGTCTCGGCTTCGGCCACCGCCGCGCCCGGCGAGATCCGCACCTATGAAGGCAAGAAGCCGCATCAAGAGGCCCGTCCGCTGGAGCTCGGCGAGATCCCCGGCTTGCTCGAGGATTATCGCCGCGCGGCGCGGAATGCGATGGCGGCGGGATTCGACGGCGTGCAGCTTCATGCCGCGAACGGCTATCTGATCGACCAGTTCATGCGCGACGGCACCAACAAGCGCACCGACAAATATGGCGGGTCGATCGAGAACCGGATCCGCCTCCTGACCGAAGTGACCCGGGCGCTGGTCGAGACCGTCGGCGCCGATCGCACGGCGGTGCGGCTCTCGCCCAACGACGATTCCCAAGGCTGCAGCGATTCAAATCCCGAAGCGCTGTTCGCCGCGGCGGTCAAGGCGCTCGACGGCCTCGGCATCGCCTTCCTCGAGATGCGCGCCTCGCGGCCGGAGAGCACGTTCCGTCCGGCCTTGCGCGACCTGGTGCCGATGATCCGCAAGACCTTCCGCAACAAGCTGGTGCTGAACTCGGACTATCGGCTCGAGGACGGCAATGCGGCGCTCGCGGCCGGGCGGTGCGATGCGATCGCCTTCGGCCGGACCTTCCTCGCCAATCCGGATCTGCCGGCGCGGCTGAAAGCGAACGCGCCGCTCAACGCGCCGGTCGTCGAAACCTACTACACCCAGGGGCCGGAGGGTTACACCGACTACCCGTCGCTCGACCGCGTCCCGGCGGAGTAGCGCAACAGGCATGACATCGTGAATCACTTCCTGCGTCTCGCCGTGGCTTTGGGCCTCATCACCGCGGTCGGACCCTTCGCCATCGACATGTATCTGCCGGCGCTGCCCTCGATCGGCGCCAACCTGAACGCCGGCGCCAATGCGGTGCAGGCGACGCTGATGGCGTTCTTCATCGTGTTCGGCGTCTGCCAGCTCTTCTACGGGCCGCTGGCGGATATCGTCGGGCGCAAGCTGCCGCTCTATGCCGGCCTCGCGCTGTTCACCGTGGGGAGTGTCGGCTGCGCGCTTTCCGGCGATGTCGACACGCTGATCGCGTTCCGGGTGGTGCAGGCGCTCGGCGCCTGCGCCGGCATGGTGGTGCCGCGCGCCATCGTGCGCGACCTCCATACCGGGCATGAGGCGACCAAGCTGATGTCGATGCTGATGCTGGTGATGAGCGTCTCGCCCATCCTCGCGCCGTCGATCGGCAGCTTCGTCATCGCCGCTTTCGGCTGGCGCGGCGTGTTCTGGGCGCTGACCGTGGCCGCCGCGGTGGCGCTCGGCCTCGCGATCTTCGTGCTGGAGGAGACCCGGCCGCGGGACGCGCGGCGCGGCAGCAGTTGGGTCGGTGCGTCCCGCTCCTACGGTCATCTGCTGAAGGACAAGAGCTTCATCGGGCTGACCATGGTGGGCGGCTTCGGCATCGCCTCGTTCTTCGCCTATCTGGGCAGCGCGTCTTTCGTGCTGCAGGACCATTACGGCCTGACGCCCAACCAGTTCAGCCTCTGCTTCTCGCTCAACGCCGCGTCCTTCTTCGGCTTCAGCCAGCTCACCGGCATCCTGACTAAGCGCTTCGGCCTGCCGCCGGTCATCCGCGTCGCCGGCGCCGGCATGGCGATCGCCATGATCGTCACCGCGATCCTCGTCCTCTCCGGCATGGACAGCCTGCCGGTGATGATCGTGGGCCTCTTCATCGGCTACGGCTTCCTCGGCCTGGTCCTGCCGACCAGCGCGGTGCTGTCGCTGGAGAATCACGGCGCGGTCGCGGGCACCGCCTCGGCGCTGTCCGGCGCGCTGCAGATGATCGCCGGCGCGGCGATCATGGCGGCCGGCGGCCTCTTCGGAAACGACAGCGCGCGGCCGATGATCGCCACCATCGCGGTCAGCGCGGTCCTCGCCTGGGGCACCGCGGTCGCGGTGCTCCGCCGCCCGCGCCCGGACGAAGTCTGCGAAGCGGCGTAGCTCAGCCCGGCGTCCAGGGGTCGAGGATGTTCTTGAGGGTAGGTGCGAAGTCGGACCGGTTGCGCGTGACCAGGGCCAGATCGTGAGCCATGGCGGTGGCCGCGATGAAAGCGTCCATGATGCCGATGGGGCGGCCGATCGTATCGCGCTGCGCCACGATCTTCCCCCAGGTGTCGGCAATCGCGGGTGAGATCGGCAGGATGCGGCCTTCGAACCGCAAGGCGAGCTCGTCGCGCAGCCAACCGTCCAACCGGCTTCGGCGGCGGCCCGCGTGGAGGCGTTCGATGCCGGAGCGTATCTCCGCGATCGTTATGACGCTCAGATAGACTCGATCCTCATCGGCGCTCGCGAGCCATTCCATCAGCCCCGCATCGGGTCGGGGCCTGACGGATTCCGAGATGACGTTGGTGTCGAGCAGAAAGCTCACAAGGGAACCTTGCGCGGGCGTTCCTTAAGTCGCCGGAGCTTGACTTCGGAGCCGCGGAGCGGGGAGGTCGCGAAGAACTCGGCCAGGTTCCCGTTTCGTCGGCTCTTGCGTTCCCACTCTTCGGCCGCGACGACGATGACGGCGGTGCGGCCGTGCCGGGTGATCGTCTGCGGACCCTCCGACTGCGCTTTCTCCACGACCTCGCTGAACTTGGCTTTTGCTTCAGCGATCGTCCATGAATCGGCGGCCATGATCGACCTCCAGGAAAAATGACCACTATGACTATAATGGTCATTACCCGGAAAAGATCAAGCGCCAGGTATCCCTGGTGAAAGCCGCCTACGCGGCTTTCACGCCGGCGATGAACTTCTCGACCTGGCCGCGCATGACCTCGGCCTGCCGGGAGAGCTCGCCCGAGGCTTCCAGCACCTGGGCCGCGGCGGCGCCGGTATGTTCGGCGGCGGTGGTGACCGAGATGATGTTGGTCGAGACTTCCTGCGTGCCCTGGGCGGCCTGCTGCACGCTGCGGGCAATCTCCTGGGTCGCCGCGCCTTGCTCCTCGACCGCCGAAGCGATGGTGGTCGAGATCTCGCTGACGCGGTTGATGGTGTGACCGATGCCCTTGATCGCCGAAGCCGAGCTCGAGGTCGCGCTCTGGATGGCGTGGACCTGGCCGGTGATCTCCTCGGTCGCCTTGGCGGTCTGGGTCGCCAGGGTCTTCACCTCGGAGGCGACGACCGCGAAGCCCTTGCCGGCTTCGCCGGCGCGCGCCGCCTCGATGGTCGCATTGAGGGCGAGCAGGTTGGTCTGGCCGGCGATCTCGCTGATGATGCGGACCACATCGCCGATCTTCTGCGCCGCGTCGGCGAGGCCCTGCACCTTGCCGTTGGTCTCCTCCGCCTCGTGCACCGCCTGGCCGACGATACGGTTGGATTCCGTGACCTGGGTCCCGATCTCCTGGATCGAGGCGGTCAGCTCCTCGGTCGCGGCGGCGACGGTCTGCACGCTCGCCGTCGTCTCCTCGGCGGCGCCGGAGACCACGGTCGCCTGGCGCGCGGTCTCTTCCGCGGTCTGGGTCATGGACTGCGCCGTGGCCTGCAGCTCGATGGCGGCGGCCGACACCGTCTTCAGCGCGCTCGTCGCCTCGCGGTCGAATGTGTCGGTCAACTGCTCGATCCGCTGGGCGCGTTCGGCGCGGGCGATCTGCTCGGCCGCTTCGCGCGCCTGCATCTCGCGGTTCCGGATCAGGTTGTCGCGGAAGACCTGCATGGTCGCGGCGATGTCGCCGATCTCGTCCTTGCGGCCGGTGCCGAGGATCGCGGTCTCGGTGTCGCCTTCCGAGAGCAGCTTCAGGCGCTGCACCGAGATCGCAATCGGCCGGGCGATGCCATAGGCGGCGATCGCATAGCCGAGGGCGAGCCCGCCCAGGATGCCGAGCGCTGCGGTCGCCATCATGGTGATCTGCAGCTCGTTGCTCAGCTTTCCGGCCGTGGCGATCTCCCGCTCCATTTCCGATTTCGAGATCGCGGCATAGGCTTCGGCGGCATCGCCCGCCTGGTCGGCGGTGCCGCGGCTCTCCAGCGCGGCGTCCAGGATCTGCTGGCGCGCGCTGTCATTCGTCACCTGGCCGCCCAGCGCCTTGGCCTTGGCCAGCGTCTTGTCGAGCTCGGGCAGGTAGGAGGCGAGCGCCTTCTGGAACTCGGCCAGCTTCGCCGCCTGTTCGCCGTCGGCGCTCTTCTGCGCTTCGGCGAACTGGCTTTCGAGCTCGGCCTTGCGATCGGCGATCTCCTTGTCGAGCGCGTCCAGGTTCTGCGCGCTGGGATCGGCGGCGATCCGGAACTCGGCGCGGTTGAGGGCGATCACGTTCTGATGGATGTGGGCGCCGAGCGAGGAATCCGTCCCGGTCCCGGCCACCTGATTGGTCTCGTTATCGAAGGCGTTGATGCCGTAGATGCCCGCCCCGGCCACCGCGGCGATCACCAGCGACAAGAGGCCGACCAGGCCGAGCAGCTTGTGCAGGATCCGCCAATCCGTAAATCGCATGTATTTAGCTCCACACCAGTTCTTCGGTGTGAATAGCTAGCATAAGGTTCCTAACAGAATGTGAATACCTGTCTGTGCACCGGCCGGCGGCGCAGAACCGCCCCGAAAGGCTGCGGTCTAAACCGCTTTCACATCGGCGAGGAAGCGCTCGACCTCGGCGCGCAAGGATTGCGACTGGGTCGTGAGGGCGGAGGCGACGTCGGTCAGGCGCGCCGCCGCGTTGCGGGATTCGCCCGCGGCGTTGACGACGGTGCCGATGCTCTCGCTGACGATCCGCGTGCCCCCGGTCGCCTGCTCGACGCTGCGCACGATCTCCTGGGTGGCCGCCCCCTGCTGCTCGACCGAGGCGGTGACCGAGTTGGTGAGCTGGTTGATCTGCTCGATGATCGAGGCGACGCTCTGGATCGCCGAAACCGAGCGCTGGGTCTCGGTCTGGATCGCGCCCACATGGCTGGCGATCTCATCGGTCGCCTTGGCGGTCTGGCTGGCGAGGTTCTTCACTTCCGAGGCCACCACGGCGAAGCCCTTGCCGGCCTCGCCCGCGCGCGCGGCTTCGATCGTCGCGTTGAGCGCGAGGAGATTGGTCTGGCTGGCGATCTCGTTGATGAGCTGCACGATGGCGCCGACCTTCTCGGCGGCGGTGGCCAGGCCCTTGATCTGCTCGTTGGTCTGGCGCGCCTGGTTGGCGGCCTCGCCCGCGATCTGGCTCGATTGCGAGACCTGGCGGGTGATCTCGGTGATGGTGGTGGAGAGCTCGCCGGTGGCGCTGGCGACGCTGCCGACGCTGGACGCGGTCTGCGACGAGGCCTCGGTCGCGTGGCCGGCTTCGCCCGCGGTCTCCTCGACGCTCCGCGCCATCGACTGGACGGCCTGCTGCATCGCCTCGAGGGACTGCGCGACGTCGCTCAGCCCGCGTGACATCTCGGTGTCGAAATTCCGGCAGAGCTGGTCGAGCGCCTGCGCGCGCTTGCTCTGCGAGGCATGGGCGTCGGTCTGCTGCGCCGAGAGCTCCTGGGCGCGCAGCGAGTTCTCCTTCAGGACGCCGAGCGCCTCGGCCATCGCGCCGACTTCGTCGCGGCGGTCGCGGCCCGGCACCTCGGCCGACATGTCGCCGGAAGCGAGCCGGCTCATCGCCGAGGTCATCGCCTTGATCGGGCGAACCACGGCGCGGGAGGTCAGGGTCAGCACGCCGGCCACGGCCGCCACCGCGCAGGCGATCACGACCGCCAGAATGATCAGCAGCCGCTGAACCTGGGCATGGATGTCGGCTTCGATGACATCCGCGCTGTGCTGAATGGCATCGTTGGTGTCGCCCATCTTCTTCTCGAGCGCTTCGAACGTCTTGAGAAAGGCTGGGAAGCCGTCCTGAGCGGCATAGTTGTCGGTGAACGCCTGGTCGACCATCTTCTTCGCGGAATCGACATAGGCGGTCAGCGCCGGCCCGGCGGCGTCGATCGCGGCCCTGGCCTCGGGCGGCAGAGCGAGCGCCTTGTTGGCGGTGACGCGGTCCTCGAAATTCTTGATGTGGTCGGCCGTCTCCTGGACATCCTTCGGCTGGGCGCCGGCACTCCGGGCGCGGCCGTCGCGCAAAGCCACGAGCACGTCGGCGCGCAGCGCGTCGTGCATCATGTCGGCTTCCATCTGGTTGCGGATCGCCGCGGAGATGACGTTGACCCGGTCGGTGCCCTTGGCCGCCTCGTTCGTGCCCCAGATGCCCAGCGCGCTGACGATGGCCAGGGCCAGGATGGCGATGCTGCCGGCGAGAAGGAAACGCTTACCGATACTCAAGGCTCGACCTCCCGAGGGTATGGGCGACTTTTTTGAGAAGATAGGAGCGGGAGGTTAATCAATTGATAAAAAGCAAAACGGCCGGGGCTTTCGGCCCCGGCCGTGGAGTTCCCGGAAGAGGTCCGGTTAGGAAGAATAGTACATCTGGAACTCGATCGGATGCGGGGTGTGCTCGAGGGCGTAGACCTCTTCCCACTTCAGCTCGAGATAGGCGGAGATGAAATCCTCGGTGAAGACGTCGCCCTTCAGCAGGAAGCTCTTGTCGGCCTCCAGGCTCTCCAGCGCCTCGCGCAGCGAGCCGCAGACCGTCGGCACGTTCTTCAACTCTTCCGGCGGGAGGTCGTAGAGGTTCTTGTCCATCGGGTCGCCCGGATGGATCTTGTTCTGGATGCCGTCGATGCCCGCCATCACCATCGCCGCGAAGGCGAGATAGGGATTGGCGAGCGGATCGGGGAAGCGCACCTCGACGCGCTTGCCCTTCGGGCTCGCTACATACGGGATGCGGCAGGAGGCCGAACGGTTGCGCGAGGAATAGGCGAGCAGCACCGGCGCCTCGAAGCCCGGGATCAGCCGCTTGTAGGAGTTGGTGGTCGGGTTGGTGAAGGCGTTCAGCGCCTTGGCGTGCTTGATGATGCCGCCGATGTAGTAGAGGCACATCTCCGAGAGATCGGCATAGCCGTTGCCGGCGAAGAGCGGCTTGCCGTCCTTCCAGATCGACTGGTGCACATGCATGCCCGAGCCGTTATCGCCTTTCACCGGCTTCGGCATGAAGGTCGCCGTCTTGCCGTAGTTGTGGGCGACGTTCTTCACCACGTACTTGTACTTCTGCATCGCGTCGGCGCAGTTGACGAGCGTGCCGAACTTCACGCCGAGTTCATGCTGCGAGGGCGCCACTTCGTGATGGTGCTTCTCGACCTCGACGCCCATGGCGGCGAGGGTGCTCAGCATCTCCGAGCGCAGATCGCCGGCCGAATCCAGCGGGGCGACCGGGAAGTAGCCGCCCTTCACCTTCATGTGGTGGCCGTGGTTGCCTTCCTCGAACTTCTTGCCCGTGACGTAGGGCGCCTCTTCCGAGGTGAACTCGACGAAGGTCCGCTCCATCGAGACCTCGTAGCGCACGTCGTCGAACACGAAGAACTCGGCCTCCGGCCCGACATAAACCGTGTCGCCGATGCCCGACGACTTCACGAAGGCCTCGGCCTTCTTGGCGATCGAGCGCGGGTC
>DASZYM010000342.1:0-12411 GCA_035545355.1 Dongiaceae bacterium | reverse complement strand
GAACCAGCCGGTGACCGAGGCCATCAGCGGCGGGAAGAAGCTGCCGCCGCCGATCCCGACCAGGATGCCATAGGCGAGCTGGAACTCGAGGAGCGTCGCGGCGCGGCTGGCCAAGGCGAGGCCGGCCACCAGGATGAGGGAGCCCAGCAGCACGACCAGCTTCGGGCCGATCCTGTCGCTGAGCGCGCCCCAGCCGAAGCCGGCGAGGCCCATGATCGGAAAACCGATGGTCATGGCGCTGGAAACGCCGGCATCCGACCAGCCCATGGCATGCGAGATCGCCGGCTTGATCACCGGCAGCGAGAACATGGCACCCATGGCGATGCAGGTCATCGCCAGGCCGGCGAAGACGATCACCCAGCCGTAATTCCGATTCATGCTCATTCACCTGTCACTGGAGGCGCCGCAGCCGATCCGCGGCATCTCTCCATAAGACGTCGACCGACGACAGGCGGAATCGACAGGGCACCGAAGATTATTGCCAGCCCCTGACAATCGGATAACCCGTTGATCCTGCGGGATTAAACCTTGCGGCGGCGGGATTTGGCGAAGGTGTCGAAGGCGACGGCCAGGACGATGATCACGCCGATGATGATCTGCTGGACATAGGGCGACACACCCATCAGCACCAGGCCGTTCAACAGCACGCCGATGAGGATCGTGCCGATGACGGTGCCGAAGATGGTCCCCACCCCGCCGAACAGGCTGGTGCCGCCGATCACCACCGAGGCGATCACGGTCAGCTCGTAGCCGGTCCCGGCCACCGCCTCGGCGGAATCGAGGCGGCCCGAGAGGACGAAGGCGCCGACGCCGGCGAAGAAGCCGATGATCACGTAGACGCTGCAGATGATACCGCGGGTGTTGAGGCCCGAGAGGCGCGCGGCCTCCATATTGTCGCCCACGGCATAGACCTGGCGGCCATAGCGCGTGTAGCGCAGCACGATATGCGCCAGGATCGCGAAGGCGATGAAGACGATGACCGGGATCGGCACCGGCCCGAGCTTGCCCTGCCCCCACCATTTGAAATTGTCGCTGAAGCCGCTGATCGGGCCGCCGCCCGCCATCAGCAGCGCCGCGCCGCGAAACACCGACATGCCGCCCAGAGTGACGACGAAAGCCGGTACCTTCAGCCGCGTGATCGCGACGCCCTGCAGGAACCCGCCGGCCATGCCGACGGCGATCGCGACCAAGAGCGCCAACCCCCAGCCATAGCCCAGGGATTCACCGGCGCCGATTGCGGCGAACCGGTTGGTGAGACCGCCTTTGTCGATCGCCGCCGCGGCGAGCCCGGCAAAGGCCAGCAGCGAGCCGATGGAGAGATCGATGCCCGCGGTCAGGATCACGAAGGTCATGCCGATCGCCAGCAGGCCGACGATCGAGACCTGGCGCATCACGTTGAAGAGATTGAAGGGTGTCAGGAAGCGCGGCTCGCCGATGGCGAAGGCGGCCATCAGCACGATCAGGAAGATCAGCGGCGCGAAACGCGCGAGGAGCCCCATGAAATCGCGCTCTTTCGGCGCATGCGCCGGCGTCGCCGAAGTGTCGGTCATGCTGGTCTCCCCAAATCGGCCTGCCGCGCTGCGCCGCTGAGCGTCATCATTCCCATCAGCGTTTCCTGGTCGGCGGCCGCGCCGGCGATCTCGCCGGTGACGCGGCCTTCCCGCATGGTGACGATGCGGTCGCTGATCGCCAGCACCTCGGGCAGCTCCGACGAGATGGCGATGATGGCAATGCCCGCCCGCGCCATCTCGAACAGCAGGTTATGCACCTCGACCTTGGCGCCGACATCGATGCCGCGGGTCGGCTCGTCCACGATCAGCACCTTCGGGCGCAGCGCCAGCCAGCGCGCCAGCACCACCTTCTGCTGATTGCCGCCGGAGAGATTGACGATCGCCTGATCCTGGCTCGCCATGCGGATGTTGAGCTTGCGGCGATAATCCTCGGCCAAGGCCAGTTCCTGCCGGTCGTCGATGAAGAGGCCCCAGCGGCCGATATGCTTATGCGCCGCCATGCTGAGATTGGCCTTGACCGCGAGCGCCAGGAACAGCGCCTGGCGCTTGCGGTCCTCCGGCACCAGGCCGATGCCGAGCCGGATCGCATCGCGCGGCGAGCGGATCGTCACTTCCCGGCCGTCGATCAGGATTCGGCCCCGGTCGAACGGATCGGCGCCGAAGATGCTCCGCACCGTCTCCGTCCGACCCGCCCCGACCAGCCCCGCGAGGCCGAGGATCTCGCCATGCCGCACCTCGAAGGTGACGTCGTGCAGCACCGTCGCGTTCTCGTCGGCGGCATCGCCGCGCCGCGACAGGTTCTCGATCCGCAAAGCCACCGATCCCGCCTGCTCCGCTTGGCGATGCGTGTAGAGCGCGTTGA
The DNA here is from genome assembly GCA_035545355.1 of Dongiaceae bacterium. Lineage (GTDB taxonomy): Bacteria > Pseudomonadota > Alphaproteobacteria > Dongiales > Dongiaceae > Dongia. Next base: position 10,038 of record DASZYM010000342.1, on the reverse strand, counting down.
CCTCGCGGCCGACCATCAGGCGGATGATGGCGTCGATGCCGGTCTCCTTGACCGAGCCCGCGCCGGCATGACGGCCGTCGCGCAGCACCACATAGCGGTCGGCGATCTCCATCACCTCTTCCAGGCGATGGGTGACGAAGATGATGGCCAATCCCCGCGCCCGGAGGTCGCGCACGATGCGGAACAGCTTCTCGACCTCGGCCTGCGACAAGGCGGCGGTCGGCTCGTCCATGACGATCAGGCGCGCATCCATCGACAGCGCCCGCGCGATCTCGACCAGTTGCTGCTCGGCGACGCTCAGGTCGCGCACGAAGGCCATGGGATCGAGCGTCAGGCCGAGGCGGCTGGTGATCGCCCTGGTCTCCGCCGCCATCCTGCGCCAGTTGACGAAGGGCTTCATGCCGGGCTCACGGCCGATGAAGACGTTCTCCGCGATGGTCATGTTCGGCGCGAGGGTGAACTCCTGATAGATCGTGGCGATGCCCAGACGCTGCGCCGCATGCGGCGTCGCGAAGGCGACCGCCTTGCCCTCGAGCGCGATCGTGCCCTGGTCCGGCTGCTGGGCGCCGGAGAGGATCTTCAGCAGCGTGGACTTGCCGGCGCCGTTCTCGCCGAGCAGCGCCAGGATCTCGCCCGGCGCAACCTCCAGGCTGACATCCTGCAGCGCGACAACACCGGGAAAGCTCTTGCTGATCCCGGCCATGCGCAGAAAGGCATTGTCCATCGATTCAGCCATCATATTCGGGCGAGGGTGACGGTCGAACGACCATCACCCTCTAACCCAGGCTGGCTCGTGTGCGCAACTTTCCCTAAGGAACGCGCGGCTACTTCACCTCGTTCAGGCGCTCCGCCTGGTTGAGGTTGTCCTTGGTGATCGCGATCGGCGTCAGCAGGGTCACCGCATTGTCCGGCTGCTTGCCGTTGCGGATGAAGTCGACCAGGAAGTCGAGCGCCTTCTGGCTCTGTTGACCGGGCATCTGCTCGATGGTCGCGGTCATGTTGCCGTCGCGGATGTTGAGCAAGGCTTCCGGCAGCGCATCGAAGCCGATCAGCGCGACCTTGCCGATCAGGTTGCGGGCCTTCAAGGCCTGCATGGCGCCGAGCGCCATGTCGTCATTGGCGCAGACGATCACGTCGGGCGGCGAGGACATGCCGTCGAGCGCGGATTCGGTCATCGACAGGCCCTTGGCGCGATCGAAGCCCGCCGTGTCCTCGAACACGAACTTGTACTTGTCCGCCGCCTGGTCGAGCACGTTGTGCAGGCCCTTGTTGCGGTCGATCGCCGGGCTGGCGCCGGACTGGCCCTGCAGGTTCATGACCTTGGCGCCGTTCGGGAACAGCTTCTCGATCAACTGGCCCTGCGCCTCGCCGCCCTTCACGTTGTCGGCGCCGACATGGGCGAGGATGCCCTGGACCTTATCGACGCGCCGGTCGACGGTGACGACCGGGATCTTCGCATCGACCGCCTCCTGCACCGCCGGGGCGAGCGCATCGACTTCATTGGGATCGAGGAACATGCCGTCCACGCCCTTGGTGATCGCGGCTTCGATATCCGCGGTCTGCTTCGGCGAGCTGCGCTGGCCGTCGGCGACCACGATGTCGATATTGCCGATCTTCGCGGCCTCCGCCTTCACCTGATCCGCCATATGGGTGAAGAAGGGAAAGGCGAGATCCGGCATGGTGACGAGAATGGTGAGGTGCTTGTCCTCGGCCTGGCTCGCAGGAATCCCCTGCCACAGCCCGACTCCCAGGCTCATGGCCCCGGCGAGCAACAGCATGGTTCGTCTGGATGGACGCATCTTCTCCTCCCGTAATGGACGTTATTTTTGGCCCCAGTGTCAGACCAAAAAAGTATGTGGGCCGCCGGAAAGGGAGTCAATGGACCTTGCGGGCAATGTGCAGTCGCAGCATTGCCCGCAGGCCTAGACCGGCTCGGTCAGACGCGTCGCGGCGAGAGTCATGACCCTGGCGATGCCGAGAGCGGCTTCCTCGCCGGCGGGCCCGGCGAACTCGCGCGCGCCTTCGTCGGTATGGAACTTCCAGCCGCCCGGGCGACCGATCCCGATCAGCGCGGCCGGCACGATCTGCGAGACATTGCCGAAATCGGTGGCGAAAGGCAGCGGCGGCGGATTGGCGACGAAGTCCCGGCCGGTTGCGGCAAAGGCCTCGGCCACCGCCGCCGTGACGCGCTCGTTCGGACGGACGCCGGAGATCGCGGCGCCTTCGCGCCAGGCGGCGCCGGTCAACGTCGCGCGCAAGGTCTTCGCATGCGCGGCGATGCCGGCTTCGTCTTCGGCGAAGATCAGGAAGGTGGCGTTCAGCACGAGGCCGGTCCCCTCCTCGACATCGCCTTCGAGATGCATCTGCTCCAGCATCACCTGGTCGGGCGGCAGTCGCTCGACCAGATCGGCCAGCGGCCGCAACGCCGCCATGGGTGCGGTGACCTGACCGGCTTTCAGCGAACGCCGGCCGGAGATGCGCGCATAGTCGCGGCGCATCCAGAGCGATCGCTTGGAGACGGTGTTGATGAACTCGGGATGGGCGTACAGCGCCGCATCGATGCCGTTCCACAGACCGGCCGAAGCGGAGAGCGCCTTGCCGCTGCCATGCTCGACCGTGCCGGGCGCATGGATCTCGTCGGCGGGGCAGCCGAAGATGACGATCTTGCCGGCGAGCCGGTCGCGCAGCTTCGCCAAGGCCAGCGCCGCCGCGGAGACGCCGCCGGCGATCGGCCCGTGGCCGCAGGAATGCACGGGTGCGATGCTGCCGTCCTCGCGGATCGAGGCCACGGCATCATAGAGGGCGACCAGACCGACCGATCGCCCCGGCCGCGCGCCGCTCAAGCTCGCGCGGAAGGCGGTCGGCATGCCGCCGACGCCGCGCTCGACCGCGTATCCGGCATGCTCCAGCGTGGCGGCGACATGCGCCGAGCATCGATGCTCCTCATGCGCCAGCTCGGCATGGCCGTGCACGAAGCGCATCACATCGCGCGCGGTCTCGGTCTCTGCCTCGACCGCAGCCAATGCCTCGGAATCCGAAATCCTCGCCATCGCCTCGCCTGCCCTGTCGTTCCGTTCGGGAACTATAGGACCCGCGTCGCGGAACCGTCGAGCGAACCAATCACATCGCGCGCCCGTCGAAATGGTGCACCGGCACGCGCGCGAGATCGAAATCCTCCAGGCAGCGGAGGTTGACATAGACCGCCGCATCGCCGGCGAGGTCCGTGTCCTCGCTGTGGGTGTGGATGCCGCAGATCGGGCAGAAGCGATGCGCGATCGCATGCCGGTTGAACGTGTAGCGCCCCATCTCCTCGCTCCGCTCGCGGAGATGGAAATCGTGCCGGGGCGCCGCCCAGAGCAAGGCGCCCTTGCGCGAGCAGATCGAGCAATTGCAGGCGAGCGCGGCGCCGACCTCGCCCTCGACCTCGAAATGGATATTGCCGCAATGGCAGCTTCCATGAAGTGTCACGACCGTCCTCCGTTTCATCGGGTCTCTGACTCCATGTCGAGCGAGCCGTAGCGAAATCGACACCGCCGCGAAAGCTTTCGCGGGGAAGGCTCTTTGCCGAGCGTCGGACGCATGTCCGGCCTGCACCCAAACGATTGCGAGAGCGGATCAAGGACACTAAGTTAGCGCCCGAAGTCGTCTGACAAGTCGCAATTCCCGGAAAATCGGAGCGGATCATGAACATGGAACTGAAGCGCAATTGGATCGCCGGCCAGTGGGTCGAGGGCCAGGGTTCGCGGGTCAACGAGAACCCGTCGGACAAGACCGACCCGGTCGGCACCTATGCCGCGGCCAGCGCGCAACAGGTCAACGACGCCGTCGCCGCCGCCAAGAAGGCGTTCCATGCCTGGTCGCGCAGCAGCCCGCAGGTCCGCTCGGACATCCTGGACAAGGTCGGCACCGAGATCCTGGCCCGCAAGGAGGAGCTCGGCCGCCAGCTCTCCCGCGAGGAAGGCAAGACCCTGGCCGAGGGTATCGGCGAGGCGACCCGCGCCGGCCAGATCTGGAAATGGTTCGCCGGCGAGGCGCTCCGCATCCACGGCGACAAGATGGCGGGCCTGCGCCCCGGCACCGATGCCGAGGTGATCCGCGAGCCGGTCGGCGTGGTCGGCATCATCACGCCGTGGAACTTCCCGATCGCGATCCCGAGCTGGAAGGCCGCCCCCGCCCTCGCCTTCGGCAATTGCGTGGTGCTGAAGCCCGCCGACCTGGTGCCGGCCAGCGCCTGGTCGATCGCCGACATCCTGTCGCGCGCCGGCGTGCCGGAAGGCGTGTTCAACCTGGTCATGGGCTCGGGCTCGGTGGTCGGCAATGCCATCATCAACCACAAGGACGTCTCGGCCGTCACCTTCACCGGCTCGACCAAGACCGGCATGAGCGTCGCCGAGGCCTGCGTGAAACGCCTGGCGCGGGTGCAGCTCGAGATGGGCGGCAAGAATCCGATGGTGGTTCTCGACGACGCCGATCTCGACATCGCGGTCGAGGCCTCGTTCAACGGCGCCTTCATCTCCACCGGCCAGCGCTGCACCGCCTCCTCGCGCCTGATCGTACAGCAGGGCATCCATGACAAGTTCGTCGCCGCGATGATCGAGCGGCTGAAGAAGACCAAGATCGACAACGCGCTCGAAGCCGGCACCGAGATCGGCCCGGTGGTCGATCAGCGCCAGCTCGACCAGGACATGTCCTATATCGACATCGCGCAGAAGGAAGGCGCGAAGCTGGCCTGGGGCGGCGAGCTCTTGAACCGCAAGACCCAGGGCTTCTATCTCAACTGCGCGCTGATCACCGAGACCAAGAACGACATGCGGATCAACCGCGAGGAAGTGTTCGGCCCGGTCGCGAGCGTCATCCGCGTGAAGGATTACGACGAGGCCTTGGCGGTGGCGAACGACACCGAATACGGCCTGGTCGGCGGCATCTGCACCACCTCGCTGAAACATGCCAGCCACTTCAAGCGCAACATCGAGACCGGCATGGCGATGGTCAACCTGCCGACCGCCGGCGTCGATTACAACGTGCCGTTCGGCGGCCGGAAGAACTCCAGCTTCGGCCCGCGCGAGCAAGGCGAGCTGGCGCGCGAGTTCTTCACTCTGGTGAAGACGGCCTACGTGCGGCCGTAGCGGATCCCGCCGTCAGTTGGTGACCTTGAGAGGGGCCACCATGCCGGCCGCGAAATGGCCGGGAACATTGCAGACCAGCACATAGTTCCCGGCCGGCAGCGTGAGGGTGAGGGTCTTCTCCTCGTCGGGCTTCAACTCTTCGGTCTCGCCGACGACCTTGGTCTGACTCTCCAGGATCTGCCAATTCGTGTAGTCGTAGGGCAGCGCCGGATTGTTGGGGTCGACCGAGATCACCACCAGCTCGTGCACCAAGGTGCGGGAGAGGTTGACCACGTCGAAGGTGACCGGGCCGGCTTTGACCGTATCCTGGTCGGTGCGGATCGACATCATCCCGGACATCATGCCCAGGACCGGGCCGCGCGCCGGGTCGCCGGTGCCGCCCGGTGCCGAATTGCCCATCATCGTGCCGGGCGCCATCATGCCATAGCCGTAACGGCCGCCCATCATGCCGTTCGGGCCTATCATGCCATAGCCCCCCACATAGCCCGGGCCCATGAGCGCCGTCATATCCAGCATGATGACATTCACCGCCTGGCCAGGCTCCGCGGAACTCGGAAGCGCCGGCGCGATGATGCCGGCTGCCAGTGCACATGCGAGAACGATTCTGTTCATCAGGCCCTCCTCTGCGACCTTGTCGATCCGCAGGATAGTCCAAGGGTGCGACCGGGTATTGATCTCGCTCAAACCATGTCGGCTGGGCCGATCGTCAACCGCGCGGAAACGAACTGGACGGCGCAGGCCCGATTGAAAAGGCGCCAGTTTCGGCCTAAGTCTGCGGCTGAAAGGTGAACCATGAGCCCTACGCAGACCGCCGAAATGCCCGTCGTCTTCGTCTCGCATGGCAGCCCGATGCTGCCCTTCGAGGACATTCCGGCGCGCAAGTTCATGCTGGGGCTCGGCGCCAAGCTGCCGCGGCCCAAGGCGGTGCTTTGCATCTCGGCACATTGGGAGAGCCCGGCGGTCGCGGCGACCGGCGCCGCGCAGCCGGAGACCATCCACGACTTCTACGGCTTCCCCAAGGCGCTCTATGAATTGCAATTCGACGCGCCGGGCTCGCCGGAGCTGGCGGCGCGCGCGGTCGCGCTGCTGAAGGAGGCAGGGATCGCGGCGCAGGTCGATCCCCAGCGCGGGCGCGATCATGGCTGCTGGAATCCGCTCATGCTGGTCTTCCCGCAATCCGGCATTCCGGTGGTGCAGCTCTCGCTGATCCACGGCGGCGACGGCGAGGCGCATCTGAAGCTCGGGAAAGCGCTGGCGCCGTTGCGCAAGGAAGGCGTGCTGATCTTCGCCTCGGGCGGCGCGGTGCATAACCTGCGCTGGCTCGACCGCAACGGCGGCGGCGCGAAGGTCGACTGGGCCGAGGCGTTCGATCGCTGGGTCGGCGAGAAGGTCGAGGCCGGCGATGCGCAGGCCCTGGCGCATTACCGCGAGCAGGCCCCCAACGCCGCTCTCGCCCATCCGAGCGAGGAGCATTTCCTGCCCTTGCTGGTCGCCATGGGCGCGGCCAATGGCGGCGGTTCACCGCGGGGCAAGCGCATCCACGACAGCTTCGATCTAGGCAGCCTGTCGATGGCGGCCTATGAGTGGAAGTAAGCACCCGCGCGGATAGTATCCGCCTCGGGTAAGCGACGCCGCGCGAACCAGGACGGGTCGCGTTTCTGGCGGATCAACGTCGGCACGATCTCGCGGTAGACGTTCCACATGCCGCGATAGGGCGCCGGGCATTGCTCGGCGATGCGCGCGTGCAAGACCGGCAGTCGATGATACGGCACCATGGGAAACATGTGGTGCTCGGCGTGATAGTTCATGTTGGCGTAGAGGAAGCCCAGCACCGGGTTGACCAGCACGGTCCGGCTGTTGAGGCGGTGGTCCCAGACGTCTTCGTCCAGACCGGCATGCAAGGCCAGGTTCATCAGGAAGCTGAACGGCGCGCCATAGAAGCGCGGCAAGACGACGAGCATCGCCGGCAGGAGGCTGCCGGTCGCGAAGCACACCACGATCACAGTGCCGATCACGCCGAGATAGACGCGCGATGCTCGGAACACTTTCGATCGCTCGCTCTCGGGCACGAAGAGCTTCCCCTCTTCCGTGAGCCGGCCCGAGGCGTGGCACGCAAGGCGCAAGATCTGCATGTAGCCGTCGCGGAGGAAGAAGACGTCGGCGACGATCGGCAGCAGATCGGGCGGGCGCGGCACCGCGACTTCCGGATCCTTGCCGATGATGGAGGTGTGGCTGTGATGCCGCGTGTGGCTCCAGCGGTAGTACCGGCCTTCCCGCAGGGTCATGAAGGCGCAGAGATGGTAGAGGAGCTCGTTCAGCCGGCGGGTCTTGAACGGCGTGCCGTGGGAGAGCTCATGGTGCCGGTGCTCGGAGGCCGAATAGAGCACGCCATAGACGGCGAAGAACGGGACACACCACCAAGTGGCCCAGGTGGCGACGGCGCCGATACCGCTGGCGACGAGCAGCGCCAGCCAGAGGCCGAAATCCCGGAGCGCCGCGGCATCCGAGCGCTGGATCAGACGCTTGAATTCCTTGCGGTCGATGCGCGGCGAGAACCAGGTGCGCTCGACCTTTGCCTCGAATGCGTCTTCCGTGAGCAGCGTCGCGTCACCGGCATCGCCGGTGAGCCGATAATCCTTCCACTTCGCCCCTGTCACCGCGGTCCCCCGACCGTGGAGCGCCGGTACGTCCGGCGCTCAGCGCGTCAGGCGGCCTGGGTGAAGGCGACGCCCTTGGTGCGGAGCACTTCCTGGAGCTCGCCGGTCTGGAACATCTCGCGGACGATGTCGCAGCCGCCGACGAACTCACCCTTCACATAGAGCTGGGGGATGGTCGGCCACTGGGAGAATTCCTTGATGCCCTGGCGCAGGCTGGGATCGGTCAGGATGTCGATGCCCTTGAACTTCACGCCGATATGGCTGAGCACCTGCACGACCGCCGCGGAGAAGCCGCATTGCGGAAAGACCGGGGTGCCCTTCATGTAGAGCACGACGTCGTTGCTGGTGATGTCGTTCTGGATGCGGTCGAAGACCGGGTTCTCGCTCATCTCTCGTTCCTCTTTTACATCTCGTCATGCCCGGGCTTGATCCGGGCATCTGGTTCCATTCGGCGCAAGATCCCCGGATCAAGTCCGGGGATGACGTCATCCTCTATGTGCTCGCCGGCGCGCTGGTCTGCAAGGCGAGCGCGTGAAGCTCGTCGCCCATGCGGCCGCGCAGGGCCTGATAGACCATCTGGTGCTGCTGCACCCGGCTCTTCCCGATGAAGGATCTGGAGGTGACCGTCGCGGCGTAGTGGTCGCCGTCGCCGCGCAGATCCTCGATGATGACCTCGGCGTCGGGAAGCGCTTCCTTGATCAATCGCTGGATCTCGCTCGCTTCCATCGCCATCCGGATCACCCCCTCTAAACCACTGGCCCTTCAATCACTTAGCGGCGCCCATCAGGCGTGGGAAGAACGCCTCATGGGCCGCTTTCAGCTCGGCCACAGATATGGCCCCCGCCCCCGCGAGAGTCAAATCCGCGCCGCCGGTCGTGCCCAAGCGCCGCACCGCGACGCCGGCCGCCCGAGAGACCTTCTCGAATTCGGCGGCATCAGCCTCACGGACCGTAAGGACATAGCGCGACTGATCCTCGCCGAACCAATAGGCGTGGTTGGGACTCTCCTTCGGCCGGCCCTCCAGCCGGGCGCCGATGCCCGAGGCCATGGCCATCTCGGCGACCGCCACCAGCGTGCCGCCGTCGGAGACGTCATGGCAGGCGGTGATCTTTCCTGCGTCGATCTGGCCGCGCACGAAGTCGCCGTTGCGGCGCTCGGCCACCAGATCGACCGGCGGGGGTGCCCCCTCCTCCCGGCCTTCGATCTCGCGCAGATAGACCGAGCAACCGAGCCAGCCGGCGGTTTCGCCGACGAGATAGATCGGTTCTTCCGGATCTTTGAAGGCGACCTTCGGCGACTTCCGCGCATCGGCGATGACGCCGACGCCGCCGATGGTGGGCGTCGGCAGGATGCCCTTGCCGTTGGTCTCGTTGTAGAGCGAGACGTTGCCGGAGACGACCGGATAGTCCAGCGCGATGCAGGCCTCCGCCATGCCTTCGATCGCCAGCGCGAACTGCCCCATGATCTCCGGGCGCTGCGGGTTGCCGAAATTCATATTGTCGGTGACGGCGAGCGGCTTGGCGCCGACCGCGGTGAGATTCCGCCAGCTCTCCGCCACCGCCTGCATGCCGCCGGTCTTCGGATCGGCCTGGACATAGCGCGGCGTGCAATCCGAGGTCATGGCCAGCGCCTTCTCGCCGACGACACCGTCCTTAGGGATCAGCACCACCGCGGCATCGCCGCCGGGGCGCTGCACGGTATGGCCCATGACCAGATGGTCGTATTGCTCCCAGACCCAGCGCTTGGAGGCGAGGTCGGGCGCGGAGACCAGGGTCTTCAGCACCGCCATCAGGTCCTGCGGCGCCTTCACCTTGCTGGCGAGGATGACCGGCTGGGCCGGGGTCGGAATCCAGGGGCGATGATAGACCGGCGCCTTGTCGACCAGAGGCGCCACCGGCATGTCGGCCTCGACCCTGCCGTTCTTCTTCAGCACCAGATGGCCGGTATCGGTGAGCAGGCCGATCTCGGCGAAATCGAGCTCCCACTTCTCGAAGATGGCACGGGCCTTCTCGCGTGCTTCGGGCTTCAGCACCATCAGCATGCGCTCTTGGGATTCCGAGAGCATGATCTCATAGGCGGTCATGCCGGTCTCACGCACCGGCACCTTGTCGAGATCGAGTTCCAGGCCGAGCCCGCCCTTGGACGACATCTCGACCGAGGACGAGGTGAGGCCCGCCGCGCCCATGTCCTGGATCGCGACGATGGCATCGGTCGCCATCAATTCGAGGCAGGCTTCGAGCAGCAGCTTCTCGGTG
>DASZYM010000341.1:0-4600 GCA_035545355.1 Dongiaceae bacterium | reverse complement strand
ATCGGGTCGCCGATCAACTCATTGGCCGATGCGTTCGGGACGACGGTCACGCGCAAATCCGATCATCGCGTCAGGAAGACACTCAATAAACCGATCGGCCGGTGACGGGCAAGCATCACCGGCCGTTGCGTCATGCCCGAGCTTGACCCGGGCATCTTTCGCCAGTCGGCACTAGGTCGCCGGATCAAGCCCGGCGATGACGAATCTGTTTTCGTCGGCGCCGGGCATGACGAACCGGGCCCTACATGCCGAGCGAGGCCTTGTAGAGCTTGATCTGGTTGTCGCGGCCGATCTGGTCGGTCAGCTTCTCCCAGGCCGCCGCGATATTGTCGGCGCCCTGCTGTGCCGCGACCTGGCCGGCGAAGATCTTCGCCAGCTCGTCCTCGGCGGCCGAGTAGTACTGGAAGATGCCGGGGATCCTGGGCTCGATCGCGCCGTTCGGGTGGTTGTAGGAGTTGAACTGCGAGTCGAGGTAGTTGGTGATGAAGTCCTTGTCGTAACCGGCCGACACCCACTCGTCGATATCGTGCTGGCTGTTGCGATAGCACTGGAAGCCCGAGGGATAGGCCGCGGTCCAGAGCGCGATGTCCTTGCCGCCGAGATGCGCGGCGGCACTCCAGGCCGCCTTCTGCTTCTTGGAATCGCTGTCCACCCGGGCCATGACATAGATGCCCCAGCCGAGATAGGCGAGGTTCGGCGCGAAGTTCGGGCCGCTCGCGAGCTTCTCCCAGCTTCCGGTCTTGGCGTTATAGACGTCGTCGGAGCCGGGCAGGATGTCGAAGCCGCAGACATCGCCGATCGTGGAGGAGTCGTTGGTCTTGGCGTTGGAGCCGACATCGCCCCACCACACGCACATCGAGCCGGTGCCGGCCAGGAACTGCTGGAAGCCGGTCGTGTTCGGGTCGGCGTTGATCTGGTCGGCGGGCTCGGAGGGCAGCGCGTCGAGCACGTCCTGGATCGCGCGGACCCAGCCCGGATTGTTGATCCGCGGCTTCATCGTGTCGGGATCGAACAGCCAGGCCTTGTCGTCCGGATGCTTCACATAGGCGGTGGCGCGGGAGCCCAGGAAGTAGAAGCCGAAGCCGCCCCAGGGCTTGCAGGGATCGAGATAGCCATAGGCGTCCTGGCCGCCGATCTTCTTGCCCTTCAGGAACTTGGTGGCGGCCTGCACCTGCTGCCAGGTCTTGGGCACGCCCCAGTCGCTGCTGTTGCCGGCGTCCTTCCAGGCCTTGGCGAGGTCCGCGTCCTTGAAGTAGTCGGTGCGGTAGTTGAAGTTGTGCGTGTCGCCGTCGATCGTCACGCGATACTGCTTGCCGTTCCAGGTGCCGACCGGCGGCTGCAGGTATTTCACCAGATCGTCCATCTCGATCTGCTTCTTCACCCAGTCGGGCATCTCCGAGGCGAGGCCCTTGCCGCAGACGTCGCCCTCGAACGGCGCGCCCATCTCCAGGATGTCGAAATCGATCGTGCCGGTGGCGATCGCCTGCTGCAGGCGCGGGTTGTAATCGGCCTGGGCGAGGTCGATCCAGGTGATCTTGGCGCCGGTATAGGCCTCCCACGGCTTCAGGAAACCGCGGAACAGCAGGTTGTGGAGGTTCTGGTTGTTCAGGCCCATGAAGCTGAGCTCGACGCCCTTGAACTCGCCTTCCTGGATATTGGCCTTGGTCGGCCCGAGGCACATCTCGCCGACCTTCTGCCAGTCCTGGTCGGTCGGCTGGCCCTTGCCGACGCCGGGGACCTGCAGCAGCGCCTTGCGCAAATCCGCCTCGTCGTCCGCCCTGGCGGATTTCACGAACGCGCCCATGGTGCCGGCGCCCATCGCCACGGCGCTCGCGCTCGCCATGCCTTTCAGCACGCTGCGGCGGCTCGCCTGGGCCCGCATGATCATCTCATAGGTCTCGACTCTCATAGAGGTTCCTCCCCGGAAAGATTTTGCTTCTGGTCATACCGTCCGACCGCCTTATGGTCGCGCAGACGGGGCCGGGCGGAAATCGCGAGGCTTCGATCGGAAGACTTCGGATCCCGAATGCCGGTCCCTGGCGCGTCTCGGCGGGTTTCGGAGGCGAACGAGTATTGGAGCACTTTCCAGGGGTGTCAACAAAGTCCAGGCATTCGTCCGACAAAAGCGGCCCGTGGCGGCGCCCGTTCAGCGAACAGGGCGCCGCGTCGCGCCGCCGCAGGGGATCCGGCCGTCTTTTCCGGCCCTTAAGCAATGGACTTGAGCCGGAGGCTCGGATAGTTCACTTTTCAGCAAAACAAGATGCGCGAGCAGGTGGAGGCAGGATGGCCCAGGTCACGATCCGCGACGTCAAGAAGACTTTCGGCGCGGTCAACGTCATTCACGGCGTCGATCTCGAGATCAGGGACGGCGAGTTCGTGGTCCTGGTCGGGCCGTCGGGCTGCGGCAAGTCCACCTTGCTGCGGATGATCGCCGGGCTGGAGACGGTCAGCGCCGGGGCGATCCAGATCGGCGACCGGGTGGTCAACCACCTGCCGCCCGCCGAGCGCGACATCGCCATGGTGTTCCAGAACTATGCGCTCTATCCGCATATGACGGTCGCCGACAACATGGCCTTCGCCCTGAAACTGCGGAAGACCGACAGCAACACGGTCAAGGAGCGGGTGAACCGGGCGGCCGAGATCCTCGGCCTGCAGACCTTGCTCCAGCGCTATCCGCGCCAGCTCTCCGGCGGCCAGCGCCAGCGCGTCGCCATGGGCCGCGCCATCGTCCGCAACCCGCAGGTCTTCCTGTTCGACGAGCCCTTGTCCAACCTCGATGCCAAGCTGCGCGTCCAGATGCGCACCGAGATCAAGGAGCTGCACCAGCGCCTGAAGACCACCACCATCTTCGTCACCCACGACCAGATCGAGGCCATGACCATGGCCGACCGGATCGTGGTGATGCATGACGGCCTGATCGAGCAGATCGGCACGCCGCTGGAGCTCTATGACAGCCCGCGCAACCTCTTCGTCGCCGGCTTCATCGGCTCGCCGGCGATGAACTTCCTCAAGGGCCAGGCCAAGTCCAACGGCACGATCGAGGTCCAGGGCAGCCCGCTCCCGGTCGCGGGCGCGCACCAGGTCGCCGACGGCCAGCCGGTGGTCTACGGCATCCGGCCCGAGCATATCGAGCTCGCCAACGAGGGCTTCCCGGCCAAGGTCGCGGTGGTCGAGCCGACCGGCTCGGAGACCATGGTCATGTTCCGGCTGGGCGACACCGAGCTCACGGCCTTGTTCCGCGAGCGCCACAACTTCACCCCGGGCCAGACCGTGCACCTGCGCCCGCGCGCCGAGCTCGCGCATCTCTTCGACCAGGAATCCGGCCGCCGGGTCTAAGAAAAAGATTGGCGTGTCCGCCGAAGCTTCAGGGTGGGCGGATGGGGAACCCCGCGAAGAAAGAATCAGGGAGCGAAGAATGCTGAAGGGGATCGATCCGCGCCTCAATGCCGATGTGCTCTATGCGCTGCGCGCCATGGGGCATGGCGACTACCTGGTGCTCTCCGACACCAACTTCCCGTCGGATTCGGTCGCGAAGGAGACCAGGCTCCGCCGCTTGCTGCGCATGGAGAACCTGACCTCGGCGCAGGCGGCGGAAGCGATCCTCTCGGTGATGCCGCTCGACACCTTCATCGACAATGCCGCGGAGCGGATGGAGATCGTCGGCAAGCCCAGGGAGATCCCGCCGGTCCAGAAGGAAGTGCAGAAGGTGATCGACAAGGCGGAAGGCAAGTCCTGGCCGCTGAAGTCGATCGAGCGTTTCGCCTTCTATGAGCGCGCGAAGAAGGCCTATTGCGTGATCCAGACCGGCGAGCGCCGCTTCTACGGCTGCTTCGTCCTGACCAAGGGCGTGATCCCACCCGATTCAAAATAACCGGCGCGAAGCAGTGGCACGGGGCTACTCTTCGATCAGGAAGCCGACGGCGCGTCCCCGAAAATCCGGAGCGGCGAGCGACTTTACTTTCGTACGAAGACCGTCATGGCCGATCTCGTTCCCGACGACGAACTCGACTGAGCCGTTCGCGACGGTGAAGAGGGTGTGTGAGAGCGCGGTCATCACCACTTCCGGCCGGCAGGCGTCTAGGCCGATTTCCGGTGCGGCGCGCACGGTCCGCCAGTACTCCGCACGATAGATGCCGTCGATAACGAGCCAATCCATCTGCGCCGTGACCAGCCACCAAGTATCGAACGCTTCCGCGGAAACATTGTTCAAGCCGAAGCAGACCAGATCATGGACCAAACGGGCGGCCAAGCGGCGCCTATAAGGCGGCGGCCCCGCGTAGAGTTCGGGGTGCTGCCTTATCCACGCAATGGTGTCGGTGACGAGGGGAATATCCTCGGCCGTATAGATCTTCTGTGTCATCGCCTTGCGCTGTCCCGAGGTCCCGCGGGCGCGAATCAAATTGACGGAACGGGAGCGGGGCGTCAAATAGCGAAAGGGGCTGCCGGGTGCGTCCGTCCCGGTTCAATCAGAAGAAGCAAACATGGCCGGTAACAACTCCATCGTCATCCTCGGCGTCTTTGTCGCCGACACCGCCTATCGCGCCAACCGCGCGCCGCGCATGGGCGAGACCATCATCGGCAACAGCTTCAAGCTGGGTCC
>DASZYM010000340.1:0-6968 GCA_035545355.1 Dongiaceae bacterium | reverse complement strand
TCTATCCGCTGGACTACAAGCCGACCTTCCTCGAATGGATCGAGAAGTCGATCTACGGGACCTATCTGACCGGCGACTACCTGTTGGACGGCGTGGTCTGGACCATGAAGGTGGAGATCTGGGGCTCGCTTCTGGTCTTCGCGGTCTGGAGATTCCTGCGCGTCGAATGGCAGCGCATGCTGCTTTGTGCGGCCGGCTATTTCGCCGTCACCTTCCTGCTCGACAAGCACAGCTCGCTGCAAGGGCTGCAGCTCTTTCCGGTCGGGATCCTCATCTATGATCTGTCGCTGCACCATCCGCTGAAGCGCCTTCGTCCCCGGAACGCCCTCGCGCTCGGCGGCGCGGTGCTGCTGATCGGCGTGATGTGCGGCGCCTGGCGCGCCAAGGATCCGGCTATTCCGGGCATCGAGGTCATCGTCGAGCATGTGCTGGAGCCGGTCTTCGGCAATATCAGCCGCTATCAGGTTGCGCAGGTCGGATCGATCCTGGTGGTCGCCGCCTTGGCCATGACGACGCAACTCCATCGCCCCATGAGCGGGCGGCTCTCGGCCTATCTCGGCGCGATCTCCTTTCCGCTCTACCTCGTCCATCAGTTGGTGATCGTCAGCGCCGGTTGCCTGCTCTTCGCCTGGACCTACGAACGCTACGGCGTCGAGGCGGCGCGGTGGGTCACCATCCCCGTGACCTTGGCGCTGGCGCTGGGGGCGGCGACCTTGCTGACCGTGCTGATCGAGCGCCCCTCCGTCAGACTATCCCGGCGGGCCGGCGCGACGATGGATCGCTATTTGCACCGCTTCCGGGGCGCGGCGGAAGGACCCGGCGGAAAGATCGAAGCGGGAACCCAACCGCTCTAAAGCAGCGCTTCGTACTTCCTGAGATAAGCGGGCGAGACCTCGAACTGCCAGTCGCGATAGCGCCGCGCCCGCCGGATATGGGCCCGCATCCGGTCCTGCCGCTCACGATCGGCCGCGGTCGTGCGATCCTTGCCTTCCAGCCGGTCGAGCATCTCCTCGACGGCGGCCTCGATCTCGTCGGCGGAGTTCTCTTCGAGCGTGATGCCGGCCTCGGCGAACTGCCTGCTGACGGTGAATTCCTCGGCCTTCATGTCGATCACCTCGCCGAAGGTCATGAGGCGGCCCGCGCGACGGAACTTCTTGAAGATGCACAGGAACGGCTGGGGCAGGCCGACATATTCCCATCCCCAGGACGACAGATCGACGAAGACGATCGGCCGGTGGGAGAAATAGGCGATGGTGTCGAGGCCGCTGGCCGTCGAGACCATGAGATCGCATTCCGCGGCCAGGAACACGTCCATGAATTCGTTGCGGTGCCCGCGCGGATAGTCGATCACACGCGGGTGCGCGATGGACAAGGGCATGCCCTCGGTCGCGCCGAGGCGGATGGCGAAGTAGCCGCGTTCGGCGGCCGCCAGCATGGCGGCTTCGAAATTGACGACGCTCGCGTTGCGGAAGTCGGAGGCATCGCCGATGCCTTCCTTGCGGGCGCTCCAATATCCCGGCTCGCGTACATGGAAGCAGACGAACCGCCCGTCGGGCGGCACGCCCATGTCGCGGAGCAGCGATCGGCCCAGCGCCTTTTCCGCGTCGTTGAGCACGATCTGCGGCGGGAAACGCGCGAGCAGCGACTGCGTATCGGCGAATTCCTGCCGGTCGCGAAAGTGCACGGTGATCCGATGCCGATCGGCGCCGGGCAGCATCTTGTTGGCCGCCGCCAGCCATTCGACCCAGCGCCGGACCCGCAGATGCCGCCGGACGAGATGCTCGGCGAACAGATTGGCGGTCTGGCCGTCGGTCCCATAATCGAAGTAGAAGAGGTCGAGCGCCCGGCGCGGCTGGATTCCCGCGGCGCGCTCGAGGAGATAGGCTTCGGCCTCCATCGGGCAATGGCCGATCTTGTGCCGCAGCACGAACCCGACACGGACCAGCAGCAGCGGCCGGATCAGCCGGATCAGGACTGCCAGCGGCAGGAACAGATACGCCATCCTCCGCGTGTGCCGGCGATGCGCCCGCTTCAGTCGGTCCTGCTCCTCGCGCGAGACGCCCTTGACCTGGCGGTTGGTCAGGAATCGCGCATAAGCCGCGCGCAGCGCCGCCTCCCGGTCGGGCACAGCGGCAGGCTCCAACCTGGCGGCATCCGGCGACCCGATGCCGGACGGCGTGGCATTTGCGGGGGCGCTCATCGCGTGGGCGGCAGCATGCCCTGCGTCGCCGCCCGGAAGAAGGCCTGGCGCTCGGGAATAGTCTCGGGGCAAAACCCGGCGACCTCGGATTGGCCCGGCTGGAACGGACCGGAGGTCGTCTCGTGGAACACCACGACCGGCGAGAGCGCGATCACCGCGTGCCAGATCATCGGCGCGATCCGCATCGCCCGGCCGGCGCCGGATGCGGAACTGCTCAGCAACTGGCGCTGGCGGACGCGGCCTTCGTCATCGAAGATCAGGATGCCGAGCTCGCCGTCGAGGATGTGATAGGACTCCGCCTTCTCGCGATGGCGATGCGCCGGATAGCAATTGGCCGAGGTCAAAGCGAGGATCATCTCCTGCACCGGATCGGACAAGGCGTGATGCAGGCACAGGCGCGCCCGCCCGTCCGGCGAGGTCGCCGCCAGATCCCGCATGCGCCGGATCGTGGCGTCGTCGATCACCGCGACCGCGTCTTCGCTCTGGATGATGCAGGTGCCGGGTTGGGCTTGAGCTGTCATCGTGCCCCGAAATCCTCGGCCCCACTCATAGGCGGCTCCCGCGCCCGCCGCAACCGCAAAAAGCGCTTTTCGGCCAGACGCTTAAGGAAGCGCGTCGGGCGGCGTGGCAGCGACCCCGCGGGCTTGCAGCCGCGCCGCCACCCGGGCCGCGACGTTGGGTGCGAGCGGCACGAAGATCGCGGCGCCGGCGGGGATCGTTTCCGGGTCGATGATCGGGCGGCCCATATGGACCTTCCCCGATCGCCGCCGGTCCTCATCGACAAAGAAATCGAAGCGCTCGCCGATCTCGGCGGCCAGCCAGCTCGCCGCCAAGGAGGAACCGAAGATGCCGAAGGACCGACCAGCCGCAGCAAGGCCGCGCGCCTTGGCGACGAGTTGCTGCAGCCAGTGGATGTTGGCCGCGACGTCGCGCAGCACGCGCTCGGGGTCGGTACCGGCCGGCGCCATGACCGGCCGGTCCGCGCGGCGTCCGAGATAGGTCAGCTCATTGGCGGCGATGGCGTCGGTCGAGATCATGGGGTGGAAGCCCGCGCGCGCGGTTGCCTGGAGCAAGGTGTCGCCGGTGAAATGCGTCAGGGCATCGGCGACCAGGATGTAGAAGAGATTCTTGGTCGCATCCGGCGTCTGAATGAAGAGCGCGGCTTCGTCCTCCATGCATCCATGGAGCTTGCGCAGCACATCGACCGGACCGGTCACATGGGCCAGGGAATGCACCAGGGTCACGAGGTCGAAGCGCTGGTCGATCGCCTCCGGCCCGCCGGTATAGAGCTTCCTGAAACCGGGGATCCGGATCAGCTCGGCTTCCGTCGCGGTGCCGAGCTCGGTTCCGTAGAGCGCACAATCGGTCCATCGCCCGGAGATCACCTTGAGTGTCGCGCCGCGGCCGCATCCGAAATCCAGCATCTTGCGCGGCGTCGCGAGCCTGTCTGGGGCGGCCAGGAAATCGACGATGCGCTGCGAGCGCGGCAGGCCGATCCCGTTCGCGTCGAAGATCAACTGCTCCTCGCCGTCGGATTGACGGTCGAGCGAGAAGTCGGCGTAGATGGCGTCGATCTCCGCCCGCCATCGGGCATCCGGAATCTTCTGGATCGCACCGCAGCGCATGCAGACCGCGAGCCGTCCACCCGGGGGCAAGGTGCGGCTGTCGGAGGTGACGCGGGTGAGCGCGGCGAATCCGGCAAGCTCGTGGAGCGCGTCGGCATCGCAGACCGCGCAACCTGCCGCCGCCATGCCGTTCCGGCCCGGAGCCATGCCTGCCTTACCTCAGGAAGATCAGCGGCCTGCAATACTGGCGAATGCCGGCTTGGGCAATTTGAAAATGCTCGCGGAGTGGCGCGTTGAGCCCGTTCCGGCGGCGTGCTATAGCGCCTGCCGCAACTGAGGGCAGTCTCCGCCATGCCGGCCCACGCCGCAGAATTCTTCAATGAAATCCGCCTGATCGCGGACCGGATCGATATCGGCGCCATCGAGAAGCTGGCGCATGAGCTTGCCGCCTTGCGCGCGCGGCAGGGGCGCCTGTTCCTGCTGGGCGTGGGCGGCAGCGCCGGGAATTGCAGCCATGCGGTCAACGATTTCCGCAAGCTCTGCGGGATCGAGGCCTATTCGCCGATCGACAATGTCTCTGAGCTCACCGCCCGCACCAATGACGAGGGCTGGGAGACGGTCTTCAGCGGCTGGCTGGAGGTGAGCCGGCTGAACGCCGACGACGCGCTGCTGATCTTCTCGGTCGGCGGCGGCGATGCGGAGAAGAACATCAGCGTCAACCTGGTCCGCGCCATCGACCTGGCAAAGAGCCGCGGCGCCAAGGTCTACGGCATCGTCGGACGCGACAGCGGCTATACCGCCAAGCAGGCCGATGTCTGCGTGGTGATCCCGACGGTCAACCCGGCCCGGGTCACGCCGCTCTCGGAAGGCATGCAAGGCGTCGTCTGGCACTGCCTGGTCTCCCATCCGGCGCTGCAGTCGCGCCAAACCAAGTGGTGAGAGGCGCCACGTGGTGACACCGCGCCCGGCGGTGTTTCTCGATCGCGACGGCGTGCTCAGCATTCCCGAGTTTCGCAACGGGCGGTCTTACGCGGCGCGACGACTCGCCGATTTCCGGCTTTATGACGATGCGGCGCCGTCGGTGCGCCGCTTGAAGGAGGAGGGCTTCGTCCTCGTCGTCGTCACCAACCAGCCCGATGTCGGCAACGGCATGATCGAACGCGGCGAGGTCGAGGCGATGCACCGGCAGATGGCCGCGGCACTGCCGCTCGACCGCATCGAGGTCTGCTTCCATGCCCAGGCGGAGAATTGCGCCTGCCGCAAGCCGAAACCGGGCATGCTGCTCGCGGCCGCCGCGGCACTCGGACTCGATCTCGGCCGCAGCGTGATGGTCGGCGACCGCAACAGCGACATGGCGGCCGGGAAGGCCGCGGGCTGTGCCACGGTGCTTATCGATAGGGGCTATAGCGACGAAAGGCCGCAGAACGCGGACCATGTCGTGCTGTCGCTGGCCGAGGCCACGGATATCATCCTGGCGCAACGAGTCGCCCTCAAGGGCGAGCAGGGGGAACGGGCGTGAAGAAACCGACGGATCTGAAGGTCAAGATTTTCGCCGATGGCGCCGATCTGGAGCGCATCCTGGCGCTCTATGCCAACCCGCTGATCAAGGGCTTCACCACCAACCCCACGCTGATGCGCAAGGCCGGGATCAGCGACTACGAATCCTTCGCCAAGCAGGTGCTGACGAAGATCACCGACCGCCCGGTCTCCTTCGAAGTCTTCGCCGACGACTTCCCGACCATGATCGCCCAAGGCCGCCGCATCGCCTCCTGGGGCAAGAACGCCAATGTGAAGATCCCCGTCACCAACACCAAGGGCGCGTTCGCCGGTCCGGTGATCGAGGCCCTGAGCAAGGAAGGCGTGGTGCTCAACGTCACCGCCATCATGACGCCGGAGCAGGTGGAGCAGGTGGGGGCATGTCTGCGCGCCGACGTGCCGGCGATCATCTCGGTCTTCGCCGGCCGCGTGGCCGATACCGGGCGCGATCCGATGCCGCTGATGCGGGAATGCCTCGCCCGACTCGCCAACCGGCCCAAAGCCGAGCTGCTCTGGGCCAGCCCGCGGGAGCTCTTGAACATCTTCCAGGCCGACGAGGTCGGCTGCCACATCATCACCGCGACCAGCGATGTGCTGGCCAAGCTCGGCCTGGTCGGCAAGGACCTCGACGCCTATTCGCTGGAGACCGTGAAGATGTTCTTCAACGACGCCGCCGCCGCCGGCTATTCCATCGGTTAAGCTATTTATCCAAAAGGCTTTTCCGGCGGCAGAATTTCCTTGCCGGGGCCGGAGTCGTCTTTTAGAAATCGGCCCGTTATCCCGGCGGCGCGCAATTGGGGAGAAGGCCGGCGCGCCGGGAGGCAGGCGGTCCGCCTGCCGGTCCCAAGGGTCATTCCCAAGCGTGTTGCATGTCCTCTGAGCTCAAGAATGTCGTCGTCACCGGCGGCGCCGGCTATGTCGGCCATGTCCTGGTCCCGCACCTCCTGGAGGACGGCTACAACGTCACCGTCTTCGACATCCTCTACTTCCCCTGCCGCCTGCCGAACCACCCGAACCTCCGGGTGATCCAGGGCGATATCCGCGACACCGCCAAGCTCGCCGAGGCGTTCAAGGGCCAGGATGCGGTGCTGCATCTCGCCTGCATCTCCAACGATGCCAGCTTCGAGCTCGACGAGAAGCTCTCGGAGACCATCAACTTCGACGCCTTCGAGCCGATGGTGATCGCCGCCAAGAAGGCTGGGGTGAAGCGCTTCGTCTATGCTTCGTCGAGCTCGGTCTACGGCGTCAGCGACAGCCCGAACGTGACCGAGGACCATCCCCTGGTGCCCCTCACGCTCTACAACAAATTCAAGGGCATGTGCGAGCCGCTCCTCTGGAAGTACACCGCCGACGACTTCACCTGCGTCACCATCCGCCCGGCGACGGTCTGCGGCTACAGCCCGCGCATGCGTCTCGACCTCTCGGTCAACATCCTTACAAACCACGCCGTGAACAAGGGCATCATCACGGTATTCGGCGGAACGCAGATGCGGCCCAACCTCCACATCGAGGACATGGCCGATGCCTATCGTCTGATCCTCAAGGCGCCGCATGAGAAGATCCATGGCGAGACCTTCAACATCGGCTTCCAGAACCACTCGATCGCCGATCTCGCCAAGACGGTGAAGAAGGTGGTCAGCGAGCAATTCCCCGGCGGCAAGGAGATC
>DASZYM010000339.1:0-14825 GCA_035545355.1 Dongiaceae bacterium | reverse complement strand
GGCAACTACTCGGGCTGGCTGGAGCAGAAGGCGAAGCGCGAGGATATCGAGCAGAAAAGCGAGAGCTCGCGCCAGCGCACGCTCGACCGCGAGCTGGAATGGATCCGCCAGGGCGCCAAGGCGCGGCAGGCAAAGTCCAAGGCTCGCATCAACGCCTATGAAGCTTTGCTCGCGCAGCAGAACGAGAAGGGCGTCGAGCAGGCGCAGATCTACATCCCGGCCGGCCCGCGGCTCGGCGACCTGGTGATCGAGGCGCAGCACCTGAACAAGGGCTTCGGCGACAAGCTGCTGATCGAGGACCTCTCCTTCAAGCTGCCGCCGGGCGGCATCGTCGGGGTGATCGGGCCGAACGGCGCCGGCAAGACGACCCTCTTCCGCATGATCACCGGCGGCGAGACTCCGGATGAGGGCACGTTCAAGGTCGGCGACACGGTGAAGCTCGGTTATATCGACCAGTCGCGCGACAGCCTGCGCGACGACAAGACCGTCTGGGAGGAGATCTCCGACGGCCATGAGGAGATCGAGCTCGGCAAGCGCAAGATGCCGAGCCGCGCCTACGTCGCCGGCTTCAACTTCAAGGGCACCGACCAGCAGAAGAAGGTCGGCCAGCTCTCCGGCGGCGAGCGCAACCGGGTGCATCTCGCCAAGATGCTGAAGTCCGGCGCCAATGTGCTGCTGCTCGACGAGCCGACCAACGATCTCGACGTCGATACGCTGCGCGCACTCGAAGAGGCGCTGACCGAGTTCGCCGGCTGCGTCGTGGTGATCAGCCATGACCGCTGGTTCCTGGACCGCATCGCCACCCACATGCTGGCCTTCGAGGGCGACAGCCATGTGGAATGGTTCGAGGGCAACTACCAGGATTACGAGGCGGACCGGCACAAGCGCCTCGGCGCCGAGGCGGATCAGCCGCATCGGATCCGGTACAAGCCGCTGGTGCGGCAGTAGGCTGCGTCTTCGCTTGGGGGTGCGCTGGATCGTTGTTTCAGCGCGCCCCTCTGAAGCATCCCGCGCCTTCGCCTATTCCGCCAGCCCCTTGGCGATCGCGCCCCAGAGCGGGTTCTTCTTCGGGTCGTCTTCACGGGGCGGCTGAGGGTGTTTGCCGGCCTGGACGTCCTGCCAATATTTCCAGGGCAGCTTGCCGGTGCCGACCTCGTAATCCATGCCGTCCCAGCCGTCCTCGCGGAAGGCATAGAACGCCCAGTGCCAGTGCAGCGCGTCGAGCGCCCGGATCACGTCGCCGAGATAGGCGGCGCAGCCGGCATTCTGGCGATAGCAGCCGAACTCGGAGCCGACGATGCGGTTGGACGGGACGTTGCGGCGGCGCTGCCAGGCCGTGACGTTGTCGAGATACCAGGCGATGCGCTGGGCATCCCAGAGGCGCGTCACGTTGGCGAACGGCACCTGGCCGGGATAGCGGTACCGGCCCCTGTTTTTCGGCTCGGTGAAGGCATAGGGCTCGTACATATGGAACGCGTAGAGCACCTTCGCGTCATCGAGCGGCGTCAGATAGACGAAAGCATCCGGCGCGGCGTAGAGGCCGGCATCGAGCATGATCGGCGTGTCGGCATCGACCGTTCGGATCGCCGCCACGACCTTCGCATAGAAGGCGTTGAGGTCGGCGGCCGTGTTCTCCGCGCCGCGATACCAGCGCACGAAATCCCGGCTGCCGCTTTCCTCGAAGCCGCCGATCTGCTCCGGATGCGGCTCGTTGATGATGTTGTATCCGACGATCGCCGGCTCGTCCTTCAAGGCGGCGGCGAGGTCGCGCCAGAAGGCGGCGGCCTGGTCCCGATATTGCGGATCGCGCCAGAGGCGGAAGTCGTCCTTGCCGCCGTTCAACTGCCGCCAGCGGTCGCCGGGCAGCGACAGCATGGTGAGCACCACTTTGACATGCTGGCGGTCGGCGGCGGCGAGCGCCGCCTTCAGGGTCGCGAGATCGGCCTGGTCGAGGCCGGTATAATGATCCGCATCGCCGATCAGGAAATCCTTGCCATGCGCCTTCCATTTGTCCGGGGCGAGGCGGATCCATCGGATGCCGCGCGCGGCAGCCTCGGCGAACTGTGCCTCGGTCTGCGCGTCGTTCATCATATTGGCGCCCTTCTTCTGGGTCGCCCAGAAATCGATCTTGGTGTCGTCGGCCAGCGAGGGCGCCGTCAGGATCAGCAGCAGCACGAGGCCCAGGATCGCACGGACTGGATACCGGACGGCGGCGGATGGCCTATCCACTTCTTCCCCGCCGGCGCAATTCGGCGAGGGCGCGGGCGAGCGCGCAGAACTGCTCGATATCGAGCTCTTCCGCCCGCGCGGTATCGCGGACATTGGCGCGATCGAGGAGCGCGTTGACCTCGACCGGCAACGACTTCAGCGACTGGCGCAGCATCTTGCGGCGCTGGCCGAAGCCGGCTTCCGCCACCGCCTCGAGATCCCTTGGATCGGCCGGATAGAGCGGCTCGCGCGGAAGCAGCTGCACGACGGTCGAGGTCACCTTGGGCGGCGGAATGAAGGCCCTGGGCGGAATGTCGAAGAGCTGCTTCACCTCGCAGCGCCATTGCGTGACGATCGAAAGCCGCCCGTAATCCTCGGTTCTGGGCTTCGCCGTCAGCCGGTCCGCCACTTCCTTCTGGAACATCAGGGTCAGCGAGGCGAAGCGGTCCGCCTGGTCGAGCCAGCGGAACAGCAATGGCGTCGCCACATTATAGGGCAGGTTGGCGACGATCTTGCGCGGCGCCGTGCCGAGCGCGCCGGCATCGACCTTGAGCGCATCGCCCTCCACGATCTCGAGCTTGCCCGGATAGGCGGCGGCGATCTCCGCCAGCGCCGGCAGGGCGCGCGGATCGCGCTCGACCGCGACCACTTTCGCAGCGCCTTCCGACAACAGGGCGCGGGTAAGGCCGCCGGGTCCGGGACCGACCTCGATGATCGTCCCCTCGTCGAGCTTGCCCGCGGCACGCGCGATCCGTCCGGTGAGATTGAGGTCGAACAGGAAGTTCTGGCCGAGCTGACGCTTGGGCTCGATGCCGTGGCGCCGCATCACCTCGCGCAGCGGCGGCAAGCCGTCCCGGGCAAGGCCGACCGGGACGGTGGCCGGATTGACGTCCCTGGAATCCGCCGGGCTCATAGTCGGATGTCGATATAGGCCGCGCGCCTGAGGTCGCTCAGGTAACCGCGCGCCAGGGTCTCGAGCCGATCCTGCGCCAGCCGGTCGGCGATCGCGACCCGCGAGATCTGGCCGCTGGAATCGCCGCGGTCGCAGACCACGAAGACGGCGATGCCGCCGTCGCCGCGGATGCCCTTGGTCGGCGTGCCGATCGCCTGGTTGGTGGCGATCTGGCGAATCTCCGGCGGCATGTCGTCGAGCGCAATTCGGCCGAAGTCGCGGAAGGTCGCTCCCGACGGCGCGAGACGCTGAAAATCCTGGCAGGTATTGGGCGTGCCGGCGAGGGAATCGGCCTGCTGCTGCGCGGCCTCGATCTCCTTGTCCGCGGCATTGGGCGGCAGCGGCCAGATCAGCTGCACCATATGCACGGAACCCGGCGCCACCGACGAGAGGTTGACCTGGCGTACGTCCTCGATGCGATCGACGACGATGCCGCCGGTCGCCTGGATCGGCCCGAGCAGCTTGCCCTTGGCGGCGTCGCCCTGCCCCGCCTGCGCCAGCTCGCGGGCGATCGCGGGATCGACCTCGTCGGCGCGCACCCAGCCGATGTCGCCGCCGAGCGCGGCGCTGGTGTCCTGGGAGAACTGGCTCGCCAGCGATGCGAAGTCGGCGCCGGTTTGCAGCTGCTCCAGCAGGCGCTGGGCCGATTGCTGCACGGCCGGCAGGTCCTTCGGCGCATCGACCGCGAGGAAGATCTGCGAGAGATGATATTCGAGCTTGCCCAGGGCCGCCTTGTCGCGCGCCTCCGCCTCGTTGATCTCCTCGTCGGTGATGCGGATGGTGGGGCGCAGCTTGCGCTGCACCAGCCGGTTCCAGCTCACATCGGCCCGCATCTGGTCCGCGAGCGCCGTCACCAGCACGCCGTTGCTCGCCAGCATGGACTCGAAATCGGCGCGAGAGAGACCGTTCCGTTTCGCCAGGTTGTCGATGCGATTGTTGACGTCGCCGTCGCCGACCGTGACGCCCTCGGACTTGGCTTCCTGCAGCTTCAGGTGATCGTCGATCAGCGTGCGCATCACCTGGGGCAGCAGGCGCTGGCGCGTGTCCGGCGTGTCCTGCAGATGCGCGGACAGCATGGCCAGGCGCAGGCGCATATAGACGTCGAGCTGGGTGATCACGTCGTCGTTGACCACCGCGGCGATCTTCAGCTCGTCCTGCGCCCGTGCGACGGGCGACGCGAGCAGCGCCGCGGCACAGGCGACGGCGCCGATCAGGTTCAAGGCCAGGCGGCGCAAGCCCCGGCACATCTTCAAGCCCGCCAATCCGTTCTCCAGTCCGCTATCCGGTCCCTTCGTTCCCTGCCGCATCCGTTCGCCGCCGCTCAGAAGGAAGTACCGATGTCGCCAAGATTCTTGAAGCTGAAAGTGAGGAAAGCGGTGAACTTTCCCGATGAAATCTCCGTTTCGCCCTGCGGATTGTACTGTGCCGACAGATTCACGCCGAAGCATTCGTCATTGTAACCGAATGTCGCAGCGACGCCGTCGATCCGATCCCGTGTGAAATCGTAGCTGACGCCGGTCGAGGCCGACCAATAATCGAGAAATTTCGTGGCGACATTACCCGAGAGTTGCTCGCGGCTGGAGAAATCCGCGTTGCCCGCCAGCTGGACATAGGACAGCGACAGGTTGAGCGCCTCGGTCCCGGTGCTGAGATCGACCTCCTGGCGCTCCATCTTCGGAACGTCGGTATTGACCCGAAACCGATAGGTCGCATCGAACCAATCGGTGGGCGCCAGGGTGACCCGCCCGACCACGTCGGTCAGCGTGCCACCGATGCCGCTGTCCTTCGGCGCGTCATGGCTGCGGATGAACTGATAGCTCTGGCCGAGAAACACCTCGGTGCGGCCGCCCCGGTTGTTGTAGGCGGTCCACTGCATGCCGTAGTTCAGGCGCGATCCGGCATCGACCCGGTCGTAGCCGGAGAAGCGGTCGGCGGAGAACAGCTTGGTATCGTCCCATTCGAAGGTGCGGCTGTCTTCGTTGGGGATCTTGCCGGTGTTGCAGCACTTGGGCGAGAGGACGAGCTGTGCGATCGGCTGGATCACCTGTGTGAAGTCCTGGCCCTGATAGACCCAGGGATAGCGCCATTTGAAGCTCGCCTGCGGGAAGACGCGGCCGGTCAGGCCGTTGAACGTGTTCGCGCCGGAAGGATTGACGTCGTTGCTGTCGGGATCGGTGTGCTCGGTCACGTACATGTCGGCATCGACCGTCAGCTTCAGCTCGTAGACGTCGCCGATCGAGCTCGTATAGGGCAGGGTCCAGCTCGGCTGCATCGCAACCCGGAAGGAATCTCGGCCGTCGCGGCGGATGAGGTTCATCATGTCCGACTTCAGACCCCAGTAGCCGCCGCCGGCTCCGGGTTCGCCAACGAAGTCGTAGTTGATCAGCGGCGCGATGATCGGCTGGACCGAATCCTTCACGCCGCTCTTGGTGGTCTGCCAGCCGTAGCCGCGCGCCTCGAAATACGAACGGCCGAAGAAGCCCTCGGTCCAGAGCTGGTCCTGCAGCCAGCGCGCCGAGCCCAGGTGGTAGGTCCGGAGATATTGCTTGTCGCTCGTGTTCTTGAAGGTGAAGCCCCAGCGCCAGTCGCGGTTGAGATCGAACAGGCCGTCGCCGGCGAGATGGCCGCGGAACTGGCGGTCCGACGTGTCGCCGTCGTCGATCGATTCGTAGGTGCCCGACGCCTCGAGCTGATAGGCGCCGTTCGGCAGGCGCTGGCGATACTCCCCGAGCAGCACGCCGCCGGCCGGCGAGGGATCGCCGGCGATCCGGGCGATCGGGGTCAGCGTCACGTCCTTGTCGTCGCCCCACGCGACGAAATAGGGCTGGCGGACCTGCACGCCGGAGCGGCCCGAAGAGATCGAGAAGGAGGGGTTGAGCAATCCGGTCTCGCGCGTCACGCCGACATCCGGGTGCTGGAAGTAGGGCGTGTAGAAGACCGGGACGCCCCACATCTCCATCCACGCATTGTGATAGGTGATGGTCTTGGCCGTCGTGTCGCGCACCACCTGGTCGGCCTTGATCTGCCAGACCGGCTGGCGCTTCGGATCCTTCTGGCACGGCAGGCACGGGGTGTAGACCGCCTTGTTCAGCACCATCTTGGTGCCGTCGATCCGCTGCGCCGAATAGGCCGCGAGCCGCGACTTGTCCTTCATCAGCGCGCGGAAGCTCTGCACCACGCCGTTCTTGAAGTCGTCGGTGACGTCGATGTAGTTGCCGAACAGCGTGTCGCCGCTGGGCAGCAGCATCGCCACGTTGCCGGATGCGCTGATCGTCTTCGAGCGCTCGTTGTAGGTGACCGTGTCGGCCATGACGATGCGGTCGTCCTGGGAGATCTCGACATGGCCGCGCGCCACATAGACGCCGAGATCCTGGTCGTAGCCGACCTCATCGGCGATCAGATTGGTCGGGCTGTCGGCCCAGGCGGCCGGGGAAGAGAGCGCGAGCAGAACGGCGATGCAGGTCAGCATCAGCCGGGCGAGCCCGGCCCGGCGGAGCGCCGATCCGCGCCGCGGCGCGATCTCGTCGAACGTGCCGGCGCCAACGCCACCCGAAGGCCTGAACCGCCTCAATCCGCCACCCTGCTGCGCTGCCCCCGATTGCGCGGGCCCTGTCTTCCGCGGTCGTCGGATCGGCCCCGTCGGTTCTGTGCTCCGCGGGGCTTGCCTCTCGAGACTCGTCCGAGAGCCGGTCCGCTGCGGGAGAGCACGGCCAAACAGGCCCGAATCCGGCCGCGTTCGTTGGCCGGTAAACTAGCATTTTGACCCTATTCGTCCACTGATTTCATGGACTTGCACCGCGTCCGCTTACGCGGTTGCGGTCTGGCGGCAGGCCGGGCACTGTGCTAGCTCTAACGCAATCAGAACGAATACCGGCCCCGCCGGAAGCATCACCGAGGAAACCATGAAAATCGCATTTGCCAAGCCGGAATTGCCGGAAAGCGGCAGTTTGGCGGTTGCCGTCATGGACGGCCGCAAGCTGGGCCTGCACGCCGCCCAGGTCGACAAGCTGACCAAGGGTGCGGTCAACCGCGCGATTGCGGCGAGCCGCTTCAAGGGCGGCGCCGAGGATCAGCTCTCGCTGCTGGCTCCGGCAGGCGTCTCCGCGCAATCGGTGTTGCTGTTCGGTCTCGGCCAGGCCGCGAAGCTCGACGCGTTGACCGCCCAAGCGGCCGGTGGCCGGCTGGTCGCGGCGCTCAACGCGGCCGGCGAGAAGGAAGCGACGGTGCTGGTCGAAGCGATCCCGGATGCGCCGCTCGGCGAGGCCGAGCTCGCCGCCAACATCGCCTATGGCGCGCTGCTCCGCAGCTACCGGTTCGACAAATACAAGACCAAGGAGAAGCCGGAGCAGAAGCCGAGCCTGAAGCGCCTGACCATCGGCGTCAGCGAAACCAGCGCGGCGAAGAAGGCGTTCGATCCGCTGGAGAAGATCGCCGAAGGCATCAGCTTCACCCGCGACCTGGTCTCCGAGCCGGCGAACATCATCTATCCGGAGACGCTCGCCGCGGAGGCAAAGACGCTGACCGAGCTCGGCGTCGAGGTGAAGATCCTCGGCCAGAAGGAGATGGAGAAGCTCGGCATGGGCGCGCTGCTCGGCGTCGCCCAGGGCAGCGCCCGCGAGCCGCGGATGGTCATCATGCGCTGGCAGGGCGCGGGCGACGCGAAGGCGCGGCCGATCGCCTTCATCGGCAAGGGCGTCACCTTCGATACCGGCGGCATCTCGATCAAGCCGGCCGCCGGCATGGAAGACATGAAATGGGACATGGCGGGCTCCGGCGTGGTCATCGGCCTGATGAAGGCGCTGGCCGGCCGCAAGGCCAAGGTCAACGCGGTCGGCGTGGTCGGCCTCGTCGAGAACATGCCCTCGGGCACCGCGCAGCGTCCGGGCGACATCGTGACCTCGATGTCGGGCCAGACCATCGAGGTGCTGAACACCGACGCCGAAGGCCGCCTCGTTCTCGCCGACGCGCTCTGGTACGCGCAGGAAAACTACAAGCCGGTCGCGATGGTCGATCTCGCGACCCTGACCGGCGCCATCATGGTGGCGCTCGGCACGCATCACGCAGGCCTCTTCTGCAACGACGACACCCTGTCCGACCGGCTGGTCGCCGCCGGCAAGGATACCGGCGAGCTGCTGTGGCGCATGCCGCTCGCCCCGGCTTACGACAAGCTGATCGATTCCCCGGCGGCCGATATGAAGAATATCGGCGGGCGCTACGGCGGCAGCATCACCGCGGCGCAGTTCCTGCAGCGCTTCGTCCAGAAGGGCGTGCCCTGGGCGCATCTCGACATCGCCGGCATGGCCTGGTCGGAGAAGGACGCGCCGACCGTGCCGAAGGGTGCCACGGCGTTCGGCGTGCGCCTGCTGGATCGGCTGGTCGCGGCAAGCTACGAAGACAAGTAGCGGTCCGCGGATGCCGCGCCCGATCTTGAAGCCGGGCC
This sequence comes from Dongiaceae bacterium, assembly GCA_035545355.1. GTDB lineage: Bacteria > Pseudomonadota > Alphaproteobacteria > Dongiales > Dongiaceae > Dongia. The sequence continues at coordinate 6,225 of DASZYM010000339.1, read as the reverse complement.
TTGACTGAGGTCCGTTTCTACCACCTGCAGCGCGCCCGGCTGGAGGGCGTGCTGCCGGTGATCCTGGAGCGCTGCCACCAGCGCGGCGAGCGTGTGCTGGTGCTGGCGGGCTCGGCCGAACGGGTCGAGGCGCTGGCGGCGCTGCTCTGGACCTATAAGCCCGATTCCTTCCTGCCCCATGGGACGGCGCGGGACGGCGAGGCCGCCCGGCAGCCGATCTTCCTGGCGCCGGTGCAAGGCGAGGGGCAGACGGCCGAGAACCCGAACGAGGCGACCGTCCTGATCCTGAGCGACGGAGCCCAGCATCCCCAGGTCGGCGATTTCCGCCTCGCCTGCGAGCTGTTCGACGGCCATGACGAGGCGGCCGTCGCAGCGGCCCGGGAGCAATGGCGCCGCTACCGCGCGGCCGGTCATACGGTCGTCTACTTCCAGCAGGACGATGGCGGGAAATGGCAGGAAACGGCCCGGGCCTGACCCCGCCCCACACCCCGGTGCAGGATTTTCCGATTTAGTTAGTCCTTTCAAAGGGGTAACTCGACTTGATTCAGACCGAACGCTACAGTCGCAGGGTTCGGAATCCGGCTCTTTGGGCCCTCAGGTAGACCTGATGATCGGCTGGCTTGCCAAAAGATGGCGTCCTTTCGCCCGCGACCGGCGCGGCGCGGTGGCGGTCGAATACGCCCTCATCCTGCCGGTGATGCTGCTCTTCTCCTTCGGCATCCTGGAGGTCAGCCTCTGCATGGCCAGCCTGGTGACGCTGGAAGGCGGCCTGAAGCAGGCCTCGCGCTTCGGCATCACCTCGCAATTGCCGAGCGATGCCGATGTCGCCGCCGTGCAGGCCTATATTCCGACGGCCTTTTCCGGCGCGGACAACCGCACCAAGATGATCATGGCGATCCTCAATCAGAACACGCTCGACCTGATCGACCTCAACACCGCCACGATCTCGACCCAGACCTTCACCAGCTTCAGTGCGACCTCGAACGGCGAGCCGTTCACCGATACGAACAATAACGGCCAGTGGGATCCAGGCGAGTCCTTCTCCGACACCAATTGCAACGGCGTGCGAGACGGGCCGGGCGCCTCGGGCGGCGGCGCGGGTGCCGCCGGTTCGGCTGGCGGCGCGGGTGATATCGTCGTCTATACCGTGAGCTATAACTGGAAGATCCTGACGCCCATGGTCGGCCCATTCCTCGGCCAGCCCGACCCCAGCCGCGCCGGCCGGTACATGATTCCGATGAAGGCGCAGATGGTGGTGAAGAACGAGCCGGCTGTCTCGGGGAGCACCTTCTGTAAATGAGCTTGCATCCGCATCGGGCACGCACGCCGCGCGGCCAGGGGTCTTCCCCGCGATTGTTCCGGCGCTTCAGGCGCGACCGGCGCGGTGTGGCGGCGATCGAGTTCGCGCTGATCCTGCCGATCCTGGTTCTGCTGGCGCTGGGCTGCTTCGAGGTGCCGCGCTATGTCCTGCTGTGGCAGCGGCTGGAGCGCACCGCGTCCGGCGTTTCGGATCTGGTCGCTCAGGCCGACGAGCCAATGACCGGCAGTCAGATGTCGGACATCATGTCGGCGGGGAAAATATTGATGCAGCCCTACGACATCATCAACAACGGCAGCATCGTCGTGACCGCGATCGCCAATCCGACCGGCGGCGTGGGCGTGTCGAATTGGTGGCGGAAGGCCTGCGGCACCGTCAATACGAGCGGCACGCTCGGCTCGATCCCTGCAAATCCCATGACGGGCGCGAGCACACCGGCCGGCCTTCCCGCGGCGCTCTTGCCGAGCAAGGACAACGAGGTGCTGGTGACCGAAGTCTATTTCAACTTCACGCCGGTCTTCAAAACCTTCATCTACAAAGGCAACACGCTCTACACCATCGCCTATACCAGGCCGCGTAACCACAATCTGATGACCTCACCCGAGAAGACGGACGCTACCAAGCCGTTCATCTGCCCGACCTGACTCCGGCGCCCGAAAGGCTCGGCAGCTCCGATCCGTTCGTCGCAAGCTTCCGCGTATCGAAGAGCAGGCCCGCGATCGGTTGCCGATGGAGGAATGCGCGAGAGTGGCCGACGGTGCGTCGGAAACGCACGACTTCCAACAACGCACTCATGAAAAACCCGCCCGCGCGATGCTGCGCAGGCGGGTCTTGCAAAGGCCTGTTATTGAACCAGCCGGAGCGCCGAAAGGCTGGCGCCGATCTGGGTGAAGGCGTTCTGCAGATCGGTACCGTTGCTCGCCTGGAAGAAGTAAGGCGTATTCGGCTGGGTCGCCACCGATGAAAGCAGCGTGTTGAGCGCGGCCGCCTCCGGCGCGCTGGGCGCCTGGTACTGGATCACGTAGAGCTTGATCGGCCCCTGCCCAGGGCCTCCCTTGGACGTGTCGCAGCCCTTGATGCTGGTGGCGAGGGCGAGCAGCCGGTTGCCGAGGTTGTTGCTCACATTCGTCGTGGTGAGGTTGCAACTGGCGTCGTAGACCGGCATCTTCATCGTGCCGAACGCGGTCGTCGACGACGCGCCGTCGCCCCCATCGAACCAGCCGTGATAGGCATCGCCGTTGCTGCCGCTGCTCTGGCCGTCGGTCATCAGCACGATCGCCTGGGCGCGCTGGAACGGCGGGCTGACCACGGCTTCGTTGAACGGAGCCCCAGGCATCAGCACTTCATAGGCCCAGAACAGGCCCTGCGCCGCGTTCGTGCTGCCGTCGGCGGTGAGCGTGGAGATCATCGTCTTGACGGCGCCGGTATCCGAGTCGAGCGGCAAGATGCCGGTCTTGGGACAATCGGAACATTCGCTGTCGTTTTCCTTGCCGCGCCCCCAGACGTACCAGCCGCGCGGGACGGGGGTTCCGTCACGGGCGGTGTTGCCTTGATTCCACGCGTTTTCGCTGCAGCGGGAGCCCTCGGTCTCGGTGTTCGACATGGGCTCCCAACCCGGCCAGAAGGTGCCGCCGACCGTGGCGGAGCCGAGCGTCAAGTCGGCGTCGTTGTCGTGATTGGTGTCGCCGTTGTAGCGGGCGAAGACGCAGCCCGTCCAACCGCCGCTCAGCGTCCTCGGGTCATAGAGCAGCGGCACCTCGCTGTTGCTGGATTTATAGAGGGTCTGCGTGCCTGTTTTTCGGCCCATCGGATCGGAGGCGTAGGTCCCGGCCGTCGTCACGGTGCCGACCGAGGTGGGCGTGCTCTTGGTCCCCTTGTTGTAGGTCATGACGTTGACCTTCGCGGCCCAGGGCACGACGCCGATGTTGAGCAGACTGTACTGCGTGCCCTGCACGGTAACGATCTGCTGCTGCAGGCCGCTGGTGAACGGCTTGGCCAGCAGATCGACCAGATCCTGGGCGTTCTGCCGCTGCTGCTGGATCTTGGACTTGGTATCGCCCGAGAGGATGTCGTTCATCGATCCCGAATTGTCGAAGGACAGAACCACATCGAGACCGGTCGCGGCCCGCGCCACCTCGGCGCTCGCCGTCATCAGCATGTTGTTGAAGCCGAGCAGACGCATCAGCGTCGTCGGGATCGTCGCGTTGGAGCTGACGGTGACGGAGGTCGCATTGGTGTCGACCGTGATGGTCGGCCTCGCGACATTCGCGCCCATCGACCCGTTGGGGAAGTTGGCGTTGAAGAAGGCCAGGACGTCGTTGGTGACCAGAGTGTGGTTCGTGTCGGTGTCGTTCTGCAGCGCCTTGCCCCCTGCCAAGGCGGCCGCGTCGATCGCCTCCGAGAGGCGCGCCTTGATCAGGTAGCCGCGCGCGGCATCGACGGCGAGACCGGCTACTCCGACGAAGACGATGGCGGAGAGGCCGAAATAGATGGCGACGCTGCCCCGCTCATTGAGCAGGAACCGCCGGCCGGCCCGGTCCCCATGGAAACGGGTGAGACAAGCCTTCAAGAACGCACCGACGCAACGCAGCGACATCGCTCGATCCTCTTTGCCCCACATTGCGCATCATAGGCGGGTTTCCCCGCTCAGACAATTGGGCGGATTAGTTAAACAATTGATTTATATCGAATTAATCGAAAATGTTAACACTCGAGTATGCGCTACCGTCGGCCGACGAAGGCGTCTTCGCCGGAATCCGGCAATCATGCCGTCAGGGAAAGCCGGGATGCGGCTCAGTTGCTCGGAGGCGGATTACCCTGCTGCGTGGCGCCGCCTTGCGAGCCCGCGGCCCCCGGGACCGTTGGCTCGCCGCTGCTGCTCGCGGACTTCGAGTTGTCCGAAGTGCTGCTGTTGGTCGAAGTCGAGCTCGCGCTGAACGAGATGTCGCTCGGGGAAAGAACCCGGGTGCAGCGCTCCAAGCCGCAGGAATAGAGCACCTCGACCGGCGCCGGCACGCCCGTCGCATTGAGCACGGTGACATGCCGCGTGTTCGACGGGCTGACCACCAGCGGTGTGTTGAGCACCATCTCCTGGGAGTTGCTCAGCACGATGATATTGGTTTCGCCGGGCGCCTTGCCGAAGACGACCAGGGTGGTCGGATCGTCGAGGGTGACGTCGGCCACGGTGGGGTCGCCGACGATGACGCTGGTCGCCGGCTTCGCCAGCCGGACCACCTGCGCTTCGCGCCAGGTCACGTCCAGGCGGTCTTCGGCGTGGGCGCTCAGGCCCGCGAATACCAGAAGCATCGGCAGCAGAACGAGTAGACGGCGCATATCCCCTCCAAGGCGGTGACGGGCGGCACACAGCCATCCCCGCGATACCCTCACCGGCCGCGTCCGATTGTTAATTCTAGTCTACAACCGATTGTTCGGCAATCGATTTGGCGCGCCGGCCGGTCCCCCATGCTTGCTGCTTTGGGTTAACGATTGTATAAGAGGTTAGGCGGTCATAGTAGGAACCGAGTGGGGATTCCGGTCCACCGCCTTAGGGGAGAGTGCCGTATGGCGGAACGCCTTCGGCCGGCTTCACGAGCGAAAGCCGATTTCGTCGCCGCCACCAGCGTGGCGGCCTTGAGCTGCGCCCTGTTCCTGGGTGCCTGCAATTCCGTTCCGGTGCAAAAGCCCGGCGCCGAAGCCGAGCTGATGCAGACTCAGATGCAGGCCGCCCAGCAGGCCGAGGCCGCCTACAACTACTCCGATGCCTTGGGGATCTATCAGACCCTCTACGCCCAGCACCCGGACAACCTGGACCTCGGGATGAGCCTGGCGCGCAACATGCGCTTCGCCGGCCAGCCGGGATCCGAGATCGGATTGGTCAACCAGCTCATCGCCAAGAACGGCCGCTCGGTGCCCCTGCTGCTGGAGCTCGGCAAGGCCTATCTCGCGGCCGACCAGGACAACCTGGCGCTCCCGACCCTGCTCGAAGCCAAGGGCAAGGAGCCGAACAACTGGGAAGTGCTTTCGACCCTCGGCGTCGCCTACGACTACCAGGGCAGCTATGCCGATGCCCGGGACGTGTATGCCCAGGCCCTGATCGCCTCGCCGAGCAATCCCAACGTGCTCAACAACCTGGCGCTGTCGCAGGCCTCGAGCGGCGATCTCGATGGCGCGATCGCCACCTTGCAGCAGGCGATCGATCAGCCCGCCGCCATGGCGCAGACCCGGCAGAACCTCGCCTTGCTCTTGGCGTTGAAGGGCGACCCCAACGGCGCCGAGCGCCTGGCGCGCAAGGATCTGCCGCCGGAAATCGCCGACGGCAACATGGCTTATTTCCGAATGATCTCCGCCGCCGCCACGGGTAAAGGCGGCGCGCCCGCTTCGGCGATCATCCCGCCGATGCCCGCCGCGACATCGAGCGACGAACCCGCCTCGGCCGTGACGTCGGCGATCGAGCCCAGCACCGAGGTCGCCCCGGCCGCCGAACCGATCATGCCGATGAGTCCGATCGCCGCGCCGGCCGCACCGATCGCCGAGCCGATGATGCCCATGACGGCGCCGCCGGCCGTTGAATCGACCCCGGCAAAGACCGCGACCGTGGCGCCGGCCGCCACGAGCGCGACGCCGATCGTCCCCGTGCCGTCGGCGGCGCCCATGCCGGAGAGCACGCCGGCCACGCAGAGCACCGTGACGCCGCAGAACAACGCGCCGCAAGGCAATGCGGCGCAGCAGGACAGCGAAGCGGTACGCTGAAAGGCTCGTCCCGGAGCGTGTCGTCCGGGCGAGGCGCTACTTCATCAGATCCGAGACCTGAATGCCCGCCGGTCCGGCGATCACGACGAACAGGACCGGCAGGAAGAAGATGATCATCGGCACGGTGAGCTGCGCCGGCAGCGCCGCCGCCTTCTTCT